>JAEUMM010000212.1 GCA_016792645.1 Alphaproteobacteria bacterium
TGTCGACGTGGCGCTGTTCTTCGAGGCGAAGACGCCGCTGGGGCTCGTGACCGTGCCGGCCGCTTTGCTGTTGCTCTACTACGCTCTCGTTACGCCGGGGCGGCGGTTTCGGCGCTGGGGTTATGCGACAACGGAGGATGAGCTGCATGTCGCGCATGGCGTCATCGTGCATACCGAGACGTCGGTCGCGTTTCATCGTGTTCAGCATATCGATGTCGCGCAGGGACCGATCGAGCGGCTGTGCGGGGTTTGGGAGTTGGTGCTGAACACGTCGGGCACGCTCAACAGCCAAATCAAGCTGCCCGGTCTTTCGCGCGCGACCGCCGAGGCGCTGCGCGACGAGATTCGCCGGCACATCCGGGCGGATCGGGAATGAACGGCGCTGCTGCCCGGCCCCGGCGGCTTCATCCGATCATCCCGGTCATCGCTCTCGTCAAGCAAGTGCCGGAGATGTTGGTGCCGATGGTCGGTGTGGTCGCCCTCGCGCGGGATGGAGGTCTTGGCACGCTTTCGCTGGCGGTCGTTGGTTTGCTGGCGGTCTTTTTTGCGGTCCGGGTTTTGGCGTGGTGGCGCTTTACCTACACGCTGCTGCCCCACGAGATGTACATCGAAAGCGGCATCGTCTCGCGCAACCGGCGCAGCATTCCGTGGGACCGGGTGCAGGATGTCGAGATCGAACGCGGGCCGATCGCGCGCGTTCTGGGTCTCGCCAAGGTCAAGCTGGAAACCGGTGGATCGGGCGGTGATGAAGGGCTGCTCGATTCGATTGCGCTTGGCGATGCGCTGGCGTTGCGCGACGAGGTCAGGGCGCGGCGGGGGATGGTGGTTTCGGCCTCTCCGCACGAGGCGGAGGCCGCGGCGCCGCCGGTGTTCAAGATGACGGTGCCGCGTATCCTTCAGGCCGGGCTGTTCAACTTCTCGGTCGTTTGGCTCGCGATCATTGTCGGCGCGATGCAGTATTTCGACGATTTCCTGCCGTGGTCGATCGACGATGTCGAAGAATGGATCGGCGTCCATCAGCAGGACATCAGGGGCTTGGTCAGTCCCGTCACGATCGCGCTGGCGCTTGGGCTTTTCATCGTGCTGGGCACGGTTGCGGGCGTGATCCAGATGTTCGTGCGCAACTATGGCTTCACGCTGTCGCTTGAGGGACGAACGCTGCGGCGTGTGCGTGGGTTGTTGACGCGCAGTGAGGTTGCCATTCCGCTTCGCCGCATTCAGGCCGCGCGGACCGCCACCCATTGGCTGCTGCGCCGCTATGGCCTGTGCCGTGCGGACGTGCAGACCATGGCGGGCGCTTCGTCCGGCGGCGTGCAGGAGCTTGCCCCACTGGCGACCGCAAGCGAGGCAGCGCGCGTGCTGGCCATTGCCGGAGGCTTCGAGCGGATCGCGCCGGAGCGCTTCGCGCCGGTGGCGGCGATTCATCCATGGTACGACGCGCAGCTCGGGGCTCTGCCGCTGGCGCTCATCGTGCTGGCCGCGGGATTTGTCTCACCGCCGATCTGGTGGGGGTTGGTGTTCGTTGGATTTCTCGGGACCGTGCAGGTGATCGGGGCGCGTCCGCATGGCTGGCGGCTGGAAGGCGAGATGCTCCACGTGCGTCATGGCTGGTTCGCCCAAGATCACTGGCTGCTGCCGCTTGCCAACATTCAGTCGGTCTCGCTGAGCCGCGGCCCTTTGCAGCGGCGGCTCGATCTGGCGACCGTCGCCATCGATAGTGCGGGCGGGCAAGCGGGCGGGCTGCGCATCCGCAACCTTGCGGTCAACGAGGCGCGGGCGCTGGTCGAGGTTTTGCGGACTCGGCGACGCCGCTCTGGCTTACCAGCCGAGCGAGAGCGAGACGAAGATGCGGGGGGAGCGGTCGCCTTCGGCGGCGACGTCGCGTGACCAGGGTTTTGCGACTTCGAGGGTGGCGAGGACACCGGCGACGGGCGTGACGCGGAGGCCGCCGCCGGCGGAGCTGAGGCTTGCGTCGTCTTGCTGGAAAGGGTCGGCGCCGATGTTCCAGATGCGGACGGCGTCGACGTACGCATAGAGTTGGAGGTGCGCGACCGCCTCGTCAAAGGCGTTGCGCCAGTTCCAGCGGACTTCGGCGCTGCCGGCGATGCCATCGTCGCCGACGATCTCGCTGTAGTCATAGGCGCGGCCGAAGCGGGCGCCGCCGCCGCCGAATTCTTCTGCCGCGACGAGCGCGCCGTCGGCGACTTGACCGGCTGCCATCAGCGCGAATTCCCAGCGGTCGGAGAGTTTGTGCTGTACCGAAGCATCCAGGCGCACTTTCGTGAACTGCGGCCGCGCGTCGGCGCGCGTGAGCGCCGGATCGCCGTTCTGCGATGCGCCGAACGCGTCGAGGCCGTGTGCGAGTTCGATCATGACATCGCCGCGCGTGTCGCCGATGGTCACGTTGTAGTTCGCGCTGCCGCGCAGGATGCTCGTCACCTCGTCGTTGTCGGGGCCGAGCGGATCGTAGAGTTCGGTGCCGCGCACATCGAAGGCGAGGTGGGTCCAGAGAGACTGCGTGCGGGCGCGCAGGACCGGCACGATGAGGCGGCCGTAGATGCGATCAACCTCGCTGACGGGCGCCAGTAGGGGTGGACCGTCACCGTCGCGCGAATGAGAAGCGGATGCGCCAAACTCCGTCCAGATCGCGCCAGCGACCCAAGCACGCGCGTAGTTTAGGTCGCCGTAGAGAAGCTCCGTCGTGTCGGTCGGCGCGGTGAACATCTGCAGCGCCAGCCGGTCGCTGCCGCCGAAGAGGCCGTTCAATGCCAGCGATCCGAGCACTTGCTCGGGCCCATGCGGTTCGGTGCCGCGATTGTCGCCATAGAGACGCCAGGCAACGTGCGTGACCTCGACGCCGATGACGAGGGTGAAGCGCGCGGGATCGTTGGGGTCGGGCGCGAGTTGCGACGTCGTGATGCGATGGCCGGCGCGATCGGCGAGGAGCAGCAGTGCGCGCTCGAACGTCGCGAGGCGGCCGGGGCGTTCGCTGAGCGCGTTGGCGAATTGACCGTCGGCTTCGGCTTGCGAGATGCCTGTGGGCGCGACGGCTGCGATGTAGCCTTCGATGACGCGGACTTTGAGCGTGCCGCCGACGACCTCTTGCGGCGGGACGATCGCGCGCGACAGGAAGAAGCCGCGTTCGCGATAGAGGCGCGTGAGGCACTGCGTGAGTTCGACGATTTCGATCGCGCCGACGGTCTTGCCGGCGAGGCCTTGCGTGCAAACCGCTGTGTCGGCCACGGGAAAGGCCGTCACGCCTTCGATGTCGACGGTTTGCAGCGTGAATTCGGGGAACGAGGCGAGGTCGGCTTGGGTCGCGGGCGCCAGAACAGGCGGGGGCGCCGCCTCGTCGCCGGGTTTGGCGATCGTCGGCAGGCGTTCTTCGAGACGCTGCGACTCGTCGGCGGCCTGCGCCACCTGCGACGCCATCAGGGTCGCCGCGACGGCCAACAAGTACAGCTTTACCCAGCACACGCGCACGACGAACCCGATAGCTCCAGGTCCAGAGATGCGGTGATCCGGTTAACGTGCTGTTAACCGCGGTGAACGGGCGTCAACGCATTCTAAATCTTAAGACGTGATGGGCGGTTCGAATCGAGTTTACGGACCGGCGTCAACCACGTTTCTTTCGAACCCGTTAAACGCGACCCGGCCAATCTCACGTCTCCAGGGCCGTAATCCGCCATCGGCCGGCCGTAGTGGAGACAAATGCAAGATGCTTTTGATTCGTACTCTCCTGGTCCTGTTTGTTTTGGCCGCCGGCGCGCAGAGCGTGAGCGCGGCTGAAGCGTGGCGCATCGTCGCGTCAACGGGCGCGGTCAAGTCCGGCGCGCCGGGCGTGATGCCTGTCGCCGTCAATTCGAAGCAGACGCTGCCTGCCGATTCGTGGGTCGAGACGGCCGCTACGGGACGCATCGTGGTCGCGCGCGGCGTGGAAACGATCGCGATCGGTCCGAACAGCCGCGTCATGCTGCCCGCCCTGCCCGTGAACGGCAACACGCAGGTTCTGCAGACGGTCGGCACCGCGCTTTATCAGATCGGCAAACAGAAGGCCCCGCACTTTCAGGTCGACACGCCGTATCTGGCG
The DNA here is from genome assembly GCA_016792645.1 of Alphaproteobacteria bacterium. Classification (GTDB taxonomy): domain Bacteria; phylum Pseudomonadota; class Alphaproteobacteria; order Micropepsales; family Micropepsaceae; genus SZUA-430. Next base: position 4,091 of record JAEUMM010000212.1, read on the forward strand.
GCCGTCGTTAAGGGGACAACATTCACCGTCAGCGTCAGCGAAGGCGCGGCGTCGGTCGACGTGAGCGAAGGCTTGGTCGAGGTGGCGACGCCCGACCGCACGGACAGCGCCTTCGTACAGCCGGGCTTTACCGGCTTCGTGAAGCAGGGTGAGCGCGACAAGGTCGTCGTTGTTCCGACCACGGACGGTTCGACTCCCGGCTTGTCGCCCAAGGACGGCGGCGGGAAATCCAAGCTGCAGCGGGAAACATCGAACACCAAAGGGCGCGTGGTCATCACGGCGGCCATTGGCGAGGTCGCTTTGGACGTCAAGTCGGTGTCGGGCGGTCTTGCGACCGGCACGGACGTCTCGACGAAGCCCGGCGCGACCAAGGTTGCGCCGGCTGTAGCGGGCGCCCGCTCGAACGCGACGGATGTCGTGCGCGATACCGAGAACGACGGCAACGCGTCGTCATCAGGTGCGACAGTCACCGCTTCCACCGACGGCGCAGGTGCTTCGGCCAGTGCCGGTGTGGCGAGCGTCGATGTTTCCGCCGGCGCCGGCGGTGCGTCGGCCGGCCTCGACGTCGGCGGCGGCGCGGCGGCGGCGGATGTAAGCGCGGGCGCTGGTGGCGCGAGTGCAGGTGTTGGTGTCGGCGGCGGCGCGGCGACTGTCGACGTTGGCGCGGGTTCAAGCGGTGTTTCAGTTGATGTCGGCGTGGGAGGCGGAAATGGAAATGGAAACGGCAATGGTCTTGGCGTTGGCGTCGGGGCCGGCGGCGGCGGGGTTACCGTCGGAATCGGCGTGGGGAACGGCGGTGCTGGCCTTGGTGTTGGCAATGGCAATGGCAACGGCGGCGGTGGCTTGGGCCTCGGCGTCGGCGGCGGTCACGGTTCGTAAGCGCCGCCGCAAGTCATAGGATCTTTCCGTGTTACTTCAGACCATGCACCGGTCGCTCCGGGCGCTACGATCGTGGCGCCCGGAGTTACTTATCTTGTTGACCGTCGCCGCCGGCGCGGTGACCGGGCTGTTCGCGGGTCTGCAGAACAAGATCGACGACGCGATGTTCTGGGTTACGGAACGGCCGGCGTCCGGCGATATCGTCATCGTTCAAGTCGATCCGAAGAGTCTGGCTGGCCTCGAGACGTGGCCGTGGCCGCGCAGCCGTCATGCGGAGGCGATCGATCGTCTGACGGCGGCCGGGGCCGAGATCATCGGCATCGATATCGATTTTTCTTCGCCGTCGCGCGCAGCCGACGATGCGCGCCTTGCGAAAGCGATCACCGACGCGGCGGGACGCGTCGTGCTGCCCTCGTTCGTGCAGCATACGACGTCGGACGCCGGGTCGGAAATGGTCGAAACAAATCCGTTGCCGATGCTGCGCGAGGGATCTCTGATCGGCAACGCGAACGTGTTTGCGCCGGCGGGCGAGGCGCGACGCGGCAGTATTGGCCTCTACTTGCCGGACGGACGCTATCGGCCGACGTTTGCCGGACTGATCGGGCAACGCGGCCGGGGCGTCATCAGCGAATTCGACATCGACTTCGCGGTCGATCCGGCAACGTTCAAGCGGCTTTCGTTCGTCGATGTCCTGAACGGGACGTTTGATCCGGCAGTGGTCAAAGGCAAGCGTGTTGTTATCGGCGCGACGGCCGTCGAGCTTGGCGACCGCGTGCCGGTGGCGCGGCACGGCGTGGTCGCCGGCGTGGAGCTGCAGGCCCTGATTGCCGAAAGCATCGGGCAAGGCCGCATGCTGCTGCCGACGGGACCGATCGGATCCTTGTTCTTGGTTGGCCTTGTTCTAGCGGTCGTGCGGCCCGCGCGCGCGACTTGGTCCTTCAGTGGCTTCGGGCAGCGCTTTCTCTTGTGCGCCGCCGGCCTTGTCGCCGTTCCGGTCGTTGTTTTGTCGCTGGCGCCGCTGATCGTCGAGTCCGCGCCGGCGCTGTGTGCGCTTGCCGGATGCTTTTTGTATGTCGGTTCGCAAGAGTTCGCTTCTCGCGCACGCACGGCCATCCGCGAGCGATCGACTTCGAACCTGCGCCGCGCCATGATCAATCTCATCGTCGAAGAGAGCTCGGACGGCGTTGTCGTCGCCAACCGCGCCGGACGCATCGAGTTGTGCAACGAGCGCGCCGGGCGCTTGTTGAACTCTACGGGCACGGCGCTGCTCGGCCGCAACGCCTCGGCGCATCTGCCATCGTTCGATGCCATGCCGCCGTCCGGCGATGCGGACGATACGCAGCGCCACACGGATGTTGCCGTCGACTGCGACGGGGAGACGATTACGCTTGAAGTCAGCGTGCGCCGGCTGGCGCTTCACGTTTCGAGCGGCGTCGGGGGGCACGACACGCGTCTCGACGTGTACACGCTGCGCGACGTGACGGCGAAGCGGCGTGCGCTGGACGCCGAGCGCCAGGCGCAGGCCGATCGCCTGACGGCGGAGCGCGCGAAGACCAACTTCATCGCCAACATGAGCCACGAGTTGCGTACGCCGCTGAACGCCATCATCGGCTTCTCGGAAATCATTGCGAACGAGACGCTTGGCCCCGTGGGCCAACCCAAATATGTCGAGTTCTCGGACCTTGTGGTCAAGAGCGGCCATCATCTTCTGACGCTTATCAACAACGTGCTTGAGATTTCGCGCATCGACGACAATCCCGAGTCGATGGAGGTCAGTGCGTTCGACTTCAACGATTGCATGGAGTCGTGCGTGGCGCTGGCGCGGCGTCTGCGCGACCACCGGCATCACACGATCATCGCGCATCTGAGCGGATCGCCGGTCGTGAAGGCGGATCAGCGCCTGGTCCGGCAAGTGTTGTTCAATCTGCTTGCGAACGCGGTCAAGTTCACCGGCGATTACGGCAACGTCTCGGTCTCGGCGTGGAGCGAGCGCGATGCGTTCGTGTTCGAGGTCAGCGACGACGGCGTCGGCATTGCGAAGACCCTGATGCCGCATCTTACCGAGTTGTTCTATCAGCCGGACAAGAGCTTCACGCGCAAGCACGAGGGCATGGGCGTCGGGCTTTATCTCGTGAAGCGTTACCTCGACATGATGAAGGGCTCGCTTCACATCGAAAGCGAGCCCGGCAAAGGCACGACCGTCCGCGTCACCCTGCCCGGCGCCGCGCAGCCCGAGGCGGCCGCGCGGAGCGCCGCTTAAGGCTTAGTACTTCACGCTGCATCCGTAAGGGTCGGTCGCGGTTTCCGCGACCTTTCCACCGGCAGCCACGGCCGCGAGCGCTTCGCGCACGTAGTTGCGCGCCTTGGGAATCGTCGCAGCCTCGGTCGACGGCTGATCGTCGATGGCGCCCATGTAACGCAGCGTACCCGCCTTATCGATAACAAACATATGCGGCGTCGTTTGAGCGTCGTAGGCGCGACCGATGTCGCCCTTCGGATCGAGCAACACCGCCGCGGGCTTGGCGCCACGCGAGCTCGTGAGCTGGTTCGCGCCGGCGGCGTCGACGTAGCCTTGCTTGCCCGGCGCGGACGAAATGATCGAGAGCCACACAACGCCGCCTGCGGCCGCTTCCTGCTGCAGCTTTTGCATGTTTCCCGCGCCGTAGTGTTTTTTCACATAGGGGCAGCCGTCGTTTGTCCATTCGAGGACCACGGTCTTGCCTTTGAACTCGGCGAGCGAGCGGGTCTTGCCCGCCGTGTCGATAGCAGAAAAGGCCGGCGCCGGTTCCCCGATGGTCGGCGCCGCGAACGCCGCCGTCATGCTGAGCGCGAATGCGGCGACGCCGCTCAGAACGAACGATTTCATTTGGAAGCTCCCACTGTTTCTACGATCAGGGTTTCGGTCAAAATCTGCGGCAGGACTTGGGGCTGGCCGGAGCCCGGCGGAAAATAGAGATAGAGCGGCACGCCTTCGCGGCCATGTTCCTTCAGCAATTTGCCGATCTCGGCGTTTTGGTTCGTCCAGTCGCCGACGACATAGGCGGTGTTCGTCGCCTTGAAGAGATCGGCGACCGCTTTCGAGGAGAGTGCCACGCGCTCGTTATACAGGCAGCTGACGCACCACGCCGCCGTGAGGTTCACGAAGACCGGGCGGCCTTCGTTGCGCAGTTCGGCAAGGCGTGCGGCGGTGTAGGCGATCTTGGGCATTTGCGCCCCGCCTTCGCCTTCCGCAACCGTCCCATCACCCGTGCGCGTGGCGAATGGCGTCGCGATCAGCGCGACAGACGCCGCGAGCGCGAGAAGGAAGACGATACTTGAGAGAATGATGCGCTGGGACTGCGCGGCGCGCGCTTGCACGACGCCGAAGGCCCACGCGGCGAGCGCCAGCATGACAAGGCCGAGCATCACGCGGAACAGACCCTCGGGATCAACCTGCTGCGACAAAACCCAGACCAGCCAGGCGGCGGCGGCGTACATCGGGAACGCGAGGAACTGCTTGAAGCGCTCCATCCATGCGCCGGGTCTCGGCAACAGGCGGATGAGCGCGGGGCTGAAGCTGACGATCACCCACGGGAGTGCGAGGCCGAGGCCGAGGGCGAGGAAGACGACGATGGTGATGATCGGATCTTGCGTGAAAGCGTAGCCCATGGCCGCGCCCATAAAGGGCGCCGTGCAGGGCGCGGCGACGACGACGGCGAGAACGCCGGTGAAGAACGCGCCGGCGAGACCGCCCTTCCCTGCTAGGCCTTGGCCGGTGTTTTGGATCGAACCACCGACGTTGAAGACACCGGAGAGGTTCAGGCCGACGAGCGTGAGGATGTAGGCAAGGATCGCGACCGAGAGCGGCGACTGCAGCTGGAAGCCCCAGCCGACGTCTTCGCCCATCGAGCGCAACCAGAGCAGCGCGCCGGCGAGGCCTGCGAAGGTGGCGAGCACGCCGAGCAGATAGGCGATGCCGTCGGTCCAGGGGCGTTCGGTGTGGCCCGCTTGGACGAGCGCGAGCGCCTTCATCGACAAGATCGGGAAGACGCAGGGCATCAGGTTCAGGATCAGGCCGCCGAGGATGGCGAAGAGAATGGCTTCGGCGAGCGGCAGGTCGGCTGCGGCGACTTTCGCCGTGGCTGCCGGTACGTCGCCCCGACGAAGCGTCAGTTCAAAGGCCTGCGTAGCGCCGCTAACAGAAGGAACAACGAGAACGCCGTCGATGGTTTCCGTCGACTGACGCCGTTCGGCGTCACGAAGACGCCAGCCTGGCGGCACTGCGATGGCAAAGCCGGCGTCGCGTGCTTCGGCGCTTTGGGGTGCCGACGCTTTCAACAAGCCTTTGGTGAACGGAAAGAACTGAGCGCCCTTGCCCAACTCGATCCGGCTTACGGTCGGTTGGAAGTAGAGCGTTACGTCGCTTGCGGTGGCGGCGAAGCGTGCATCGAACGGCGCGTTCTTTAGGGGCTCGCGCGAACGAGCGTCGGCGAACGCGTCGCGCCATTCGTCGGCGGCGGACGGTGTCCCGTCGACGACCGGGAGCGTGAGATCGAGCGTCGCCTTTTCAGGGATGCAGATGTCTTTACAGACGAGCCAGGCGGCATCGGCTTTGACGGTGACGTTGTCGCCGGCTTTAAGACCTGCGGGGACTACGATCTCCGTGCGCAGCAAAACTTGCTCGGAGTAGCCGTAGTTTGCGAGTTCGCCGAAAGGGATACGTTCGGGATGCGGCCACTTGATGCCGCCGGCGGTGAAGCCTTGCGGGAGCGTCCAGGCGATGGTCGTGGGTTCGCCGGACTCGCCGGGGTTCAGCCAGTACGTGTGCCAGCCCTCTTGCATCGTTTGCACGAGAGCGACGGAGATCGTGCCGCCGGATGCGGGGACGCCCGTTACCTCCGAGACCAGGCGGGCTTCGACGCGCGGGGTCGTCGCTATGTCGGCGGCGCGCGCGGGTGCGGCGAGGGCGACAGCCAACAGTAGAAGGAGAGCCGAGAGGAAACGCATGCGTTCGGGATACCCAATGCGGCTCGCCACGCCAACCGGAATTCAGGCTATATAGCCCGGCGCAGACGGGTCAACGAGGCTCTGCGCCACGTTAACCGCGGATACTCGCGCGAGTGTGAACGCTTGCGACAAATTGAGGGACTTAGACCATGCGGAATTCGAACCGGCAGTGGCGGCTGAAACGGCGGCCCGTGGGCGAGATCAAGGCGGGCGATCTGGAGCTGATCGACGCGCCGAAGCCGGTGCCAGGCGACGGCGAGATGCTGGTCCGCAACATCTACCTCTCGCTCGATCCGACGAACCGGATTTGGATGAGCGACATGGAGCAGTACATGCCGCCGGTCGCGATCGGCGACGTCATGCGCGGCGGGACGCTGGGCATTGTCGAGCAATCGAATGCAGCAGGGTTTGCGGTCGGCGACATCGTCATGCCGGGCATGGGCGGGTGGCAGGATTATTCGATCGGATCGGCGAGCGGACCGTTTCCGACGCAGAAGTTGCCGAAGATTCCGGGTGTGCCGCTATCGACGTTCATGAGTGCGCTGGGGTTCACGGGGGCGACCGCTTATTTCGGTTTGCTCGATCTCGGCCAACCGAAGGCGGGTGAGACGGTCGTCGTGTCGGCGGCTGCGGGCGCGGTCGGACAGATCGTCGGACAAATCGCGAAGATCAAAGGGTGCCGCGTCGTCGGGCTCGCGGGGTCGGATGAGAAGTGCCGCTATGTGGTGAAGGAACTCGGGTTCGATGCCTGCATCAATTACAAGACGGAAGACGT
>JAEUMM010000229.1 GCA_016792645.1 Alphaproteobacteria bacterium
TGGTTCAACCGCGACCCTTCGCGCACCAAAATGGAAAACGAGCGCGGACTGACCTCCGCGTAGAGCGGCCCTTCATAGCCGGGCTCGATCCGATCGAACTCTTTCGCCTTGTCCGTGATCAACCGCGTGAAGACATCGAGCCGCCCCGTCGAACTTTTCGGATTGGCGACGCCCGACACGCGATAAGGCAGCGCCACGCTCTCAAGCAGCGGCACGACATAAACGCACCCCGCCTCGAACACAGCGCCCTTCGTGAGATCAATCTGATGCAGCGCCAGCTGATCAATCCGCTGCTTCACCGTCGCATCCGGCCCCGGCAAGAAGCTCGCGCGGATACGCCACGCGACGGAGCCCAACCGCAAATCCAAACTGGCCGGCTGAATCTGCGCCTCTTCGATGTCCTTCAACGCCTGCAAGCGGCCGCGATGGATCATGGCGCGCAAACTGCTCGCCGGGAGAATGCCGGTCGAATGCCCGCGGGCCGGATCGCCCGCATCGTCGGGCGGCGTGAACAATGTGGAATTCTGAGCCATGGCTTACGTTTTAGGCCACTCCCCGCGCGCGTCAAAGCATTGCGGCCGAATGTCCCCAAGCCGCGCGCTTGATTGACCAGCCAGCCCGGCGGCCGTAAGTTCCGCCCACGTGGTGATTTGAGCCGGTCAGCTTCGCGGCCACGTTAAACAAACAGCTAAAAGGCCGGGTCGACCGACCTCCGACCCTGGCTACGGGATTCAACCCCCTGGTCCGGGGTTTTTTGTTTGGAGTGACGATCGATGGGTGAACTAGAACCCGGCCGCAAATACGGCCTGAAGACGAGACTGGTGCGCGGCGGAACAAAACGCTCACCGAACGGCGAAACCTCAGAAGCCCTCTACCTCACCTCCGGCTACGCTTACGACAGCCCGGAGTCCGCTGAGGCCCGCTTCAAGGGCGAAGAAGCCGGTTTCATGTATTCCCGCTTCGGCAACCCGACCGTCGCGATGTTCGAAGACCGCATGGCGCTCATCGAAGGCGCACCCTGCGCCCGCGCGACAGCCACCGGCATGGCCGCCGTCACGACAGCGCTCCTGTGTCACCTACGCCAAGGCGATCACGTCATCGCCTCGCGCGCGATGTTCGGCGGCTGCCGCTTCGTCATCGAAGACGTGCTCCCACGCTACGGCATCACCTCGACCTTGATCGACGGCACCAACCTCGAAGCCTGGCGCCAAGCCGTGACGCCGGCGACGAAGGTGCTCTTCCTCGAAACGCCGGCAAACCCGACGCTCGAAATCATCGACCTCAAAGCCGTCGCCGAGATCGCGCACAAAGCGGGCGCGCGCCTCATCGTCGACAACGTCTTCGCCACGCCCGTGCTGCAGCGTCCGATGGAATACGGCGCCGACATCGTCGTCTATTCCGCTACGAAACACATCGACGGCCAAGGCCGCTGCCTGGGCGGTGTAATCTTGAGTGACGAAAAATTCCTCGCCGACCATCTCCTGCCCTTCATCCGCAACACCGGCCCCAGCTTGAGCCCCTTCAACGCCTGGGTTCTGCTCAAGGCGCTGGAGACGCTGGACCTGCGCGTGCGCGCCATGTGCGAACACGCCGCCGCCGTCGCCGACGCCCTCGCGCGTGAGCGCAAGGTCAAACGCGTCGTCTACCCCGGCCGCCCCGATCACCCGCAGGCAGCCCTCGCGCGCGCGCAAATGGGCCTCGGCGGATCGCTGGTCACCTTCGAAGTCGACGGCGGCAAGGCCGAAGCCTTCCGCTTCGCCAACGCGCTCAAACTCATCGACATCTCGAACAATCTCGGCGACGCGAAAACGCTGATCACCCACCCCGCGACAACGACGCATTATCGCCTGACGCCCGAGGCCCGCGCCGAACTCGGCGTCACCGACGGCATGTTGAGGTTATCGGTTGGCCTCGAAGACCCGGCCGACATCGCGCAAGATCTGAGCACCGCACTCAAAGCGGTGTAGGAACCGAGCCATGCACGAATACCGAGCGACGACATCCTGGCGACGCACGTCAGAGGAGTTCACCTACGACACCTACAACCGCGCGCATGAGGTTAAATTCGGCGGCGGCGAGGTAATTCCTTGGTCTGCTGCGCCGGAATTCAAGGGAGACGCCGCTCGCGTTAACCCCGAGGAGGCCTTCGTCGCATCGTTGTCTACGTGCCACATGCTGACCTTTCTTGCACTCTGCGCGAGAAAGCGCTTCACCGTGGACACCTATTTCGACGAAGCTAGCGGCGTACTGGAACGAAACGCGACGGGCAAATTTTGGGTCGCCCGCGTCTCGCTCCGCCCGAGGGTTGCGTTCTCGGGCGCGCGTCAACCATCAACGGGGGAGCTTTCCGACCTTCATCGCACTGCGCACGAAACTTGCTTTGTCGCAAACTCGGTGAAATCGGAAGTAACGGTAGACTGGCAATGAAGCGGGAAACGGGGATTGGATCGAGCGTTGTGGGGACGCCGGTTCAGATCGTGGGTGGGGATCACATGTTCCACCGCACGACGCGAGAAATTAAGATCACGGTGCGGCCGGCCTTTTTGGAGGATCAGTCCGCACCCGACAGCAATCACTTCTTCTGGGCGTACACCGTCCTGATCGAGAACGGCAGCGGCAACACGGTTCAACTGCGCGCACGCTATTGGCGCATCATTGACGCCAACGGCCGCACGATCGAGGTCAAAGGTGCAGGCGTGGTTGGCCAGCAGCCGATCCTGCGTCCGGGTGAATCCTTCGAATACAAGTCCGGCACGCCGCTGGAAACGCCCTCAGGCATGATGCTGGGCGCCTATCAGATGCAAACCGCGGACGGCGAAGCCTTCCAGGTCGACATCCCGGTCTTTCCGCTGGACAGCCCGCATGAGGTTCGCCGCGCGCATTAATCACCCGCGGCACAATGTGGTTTGAGCTCAAAAAGCGCGGGAATCCCCGCGCTTTTTTCTTTCTATTGAAATCATAGCTCTGAGTGCTTTGATCCGGCTACTGACATCCGGCGTATCCGCACTAGGTAATTCGTCGGCGTTGGAGAACGCCCCACGCCGAAGGAGCTAATTCAAGACATGGCATCGATCATCCGCAAGCAATCGATTAAGCCCAAAGCCGTCGTCACCGATCACCCCGGCCGCCCGTCGCGCGAAGAAGCCGAAGCCGCCGTCGAAACGCTGCTGCGTTGGGCCGGCGACGACCCGACGCGCGAAGGCCTGCTGGAAACGCCGGCCCGCGTCGCCCGCGCATTCGAAGATTGGTTCTCGGGCTACAACGAAGACCCCGAAGACTACATGAAGCGCACCTTCGAAGAGGTCGATGGCTACGACGAGATGATCGTCCTGCGCGACATCCGCTTCGAGTCGCACTGCGAACATCACCTGGCTCCAATCATCGGCAAAGCCCACGTCGGCTACCTGCCGTCGAACAAGGTCGTCGGCATCTC
>JAEUMM010000236.1 GCA_016792645.1 Alphaproteobacteria bacterium
AAGACGAACATCGTGTCCGTCAAGGCGTTGCAGCTGGCGCTGTCGAACGGTCTTGAGAGCATGCACAATTCGTGGGACGGCAGTTACTTCCACACAGCGCGTATTGCGGCGAAGCGCGCGTATGACGAAGCGGGCATCAAGAAGCCGCGCGACGAGATTTCGATGTTCGAGGTGCACGACTGCTTCTCGATCACTGAATTGGTCACGATGGAAGACCTCTTCATCAGCGACGAAGGCAAGGCCGTGCGCGACGTGATGGACGGGTTCTATGATGCCGACGGCAAGGTGCCGTGTCAGATCGACGGTGGTCTGAAGTGCTTTGGTCATCCGATCGGCGCGAGCGGGTTGCGGATGCTGTACGAAATGTACCTGCAGCTGCAGGGTCGCGCGGGCGCACGCCAGCTTAAGAACCCCAAGATCGGTCTCACGCATAATCTGGGCGGCGCGCCGTCGATGAATGTGTGTTCGGTGGCGATCGTGGGCGCGTACGGCGCTTAGAGCCCGTTACTGCGAGCGGACGATATCCGCTTCGTTGGTTTGCGGCCTGAACGTGTCGTCTTCCGGCTCGGGCAGGCTTGCCTGGGCCGTGTAGGATTCGATACGGCGGGCGACATTGTCTTTGATATCGCCGTAGAACGGATTGACGCGCGAGGGGAAGAGTTCGCGGTAGCGAGGGCCTGCCCATAGGAAGATTGGGTCCGGCGTCACGTCGGTGAACAGCAAGCCGTTCCAGCAATCGGCCGACGTCACGGCGCGCGTGACGATCGTACCTTGGTCGGCAAACTCGGAGAGTTCGGCCGAGCCCAAGTTCATGTCCGAACTGCCCGCGCGGCCTGAGACTGACCAAGTCAGCGGATTCACGCATGCGAGTTCGCGGCCGCGCGTCGCGTCGAGGCCGCCGCCCGGACGCCAGACAAGCGCGTTCTGGCGCGGGAGATCGCTGCGGCTGTTGTGAGTCGTCGAGTGCCAGATGACCATGCAACCGATCTGGTCCGGCGTTTCGCAGAGTTTGGTGGTCGGCGACATCTTGGCGATCACGTCGACGGGGATCGCGACCTCCAGCAGGTAGGCGGCGACCAGGCGGCGGCGGTCGGCGGGTTCGAGTTCGGACACCAAGCGAAAGCCGTAGAGCGCACCTTGGCCATAGCCGGCGATGATGAAGGGCCGCCCGGCGTTTCGCGTCTTCAGGAACGATTTGAAGGCTTGCAGGACGTCCGTGTAGGCGAGGTCGCGTGCGTCGCGGCCGTCCTCGCTCGACGTCATGAAGCTGTAGGGTGCAGCCTGCCGATAGAGCGGCATGAACAGGTTCGCGCCGGCGGCAAACGGTGCGGCGTAGAGCGGCCTAATCACGCGTGCCAGGCGTTCGCGCACAGCCGGGTTGCTGGTCGGCGCGTTCCAATATTCTCCGGAGAAGTACACCGTCGGATAAATGAAGAACGTGTCGATCGGTTTGGCCGCGACCGTCGGCGCCGACGCCCAGTTTGCAGCCGTCGTGTACTGCGGCACGGTGGCCTGCGCGCCTTCCCCGAAGCCGCGTCCGGGGTTCAAGGTGTAGCGGATGAGGTTATCACGCGCGGCGTAGGCCAAGATCGCGCCGCCGATCGCAAGGACCAGCAGCGAGACCACGCTATAAAAGATCGTGCGACCCCTGGTCGCCATAGCGTCACCGAATCGAAGCGGGATCGCTTCGTATCACGGCACGGATATTAGCGCGGCACCGCTGCAACATTCATCCTCAGATCGTGCCGTTGCGGTGACAGTTAGCCCGGCCCCCGGTGCGGGGAGCGGACATATCCCGAGTAATTCGGCTGATCGACGGCAACTTTGGCGAGTGTCGTGGTTGTGAGGTGGCGCGCGAGGGCGGGGTCGTCCCAGGCGATCCGGCCGCTACGGATTTGGCGGCAGAGTTCGCGGTTGAGGCTGTCCAGCGTTCCGTCGTGTTGCAGCAGGGCTTGCAGGCGGCGGCGTTCGGCGTCGTTTTCGGGCGCGGCCTGTTCGAGTTCGCGCGCGACGATGGCGAGGGCGTTGGCGGCGACGCGGGCGTGGAAGGCGGTGCGGCCTTGGAGTTCGGGCATGGCGTGCTTTTCGATGAACTCGCGGACCGCGGTGACAAGTTCGAGTGCTGAAGGTTGGTCCATCATGGCTTGGCGGCCTTCGGGTAGAGAAGATTCACGAGATCGATTTCGGTTTCGGAGGAGCGGCGGCCGATGGTCGCGCGCTCGACGCTGCGGTCGCTGCCTTGCGCGAAGGCTTGGTACATCGTCATGCACATGATGCCCCACTTCATGGTGCCGAAGATCTCCCAGAATTTTACGCGTTCGGCCGTCATGCCTTTGCCGCCGGCCTCGGCATAGCCGGCGACAAGATCGGCGACTTCGCCGAAGCCGCCGACGACTTTATGCGTTTCGCCGAAGCGCCACGAGTTCACGCAGATCCAGCCCAAATCTTCGGCCGGATCGCCGATGTGGACAAGTTCCCAGTCCAGCACCGCGCGCACGCCGTCAGGGCCGATCATCAGATTGCCGTGACGGAAATCGCCGTGGACCAGGGTCAGATCCTGAGTGTCGGGCAAGCGCTCTTCGAGCCATTTGAGCGCGACTTCGAACACGGGGTGCGGGTAGTCGTAGGTGTCGTAGATCGAGCGGTACTGTTCGAGTTGCACCTTTGCGGGGACAGTTTTGAGCTCGTCGAGGCCCGTCGTATCGACCGCGTGTATCGCGGCGAGGATGCGTCCGCACTGGCGCGCGAGCTTCGGCCGCGCTTCGGCGAACGCCGCGTCGCGTAGGATTTTGCGCGCGATCGTTTCGCCTTCGACGCGCCCCATGACGTAGCCAGGCCCCAGTCCATCGTGCTCTTCGAGAACGTAACGCACCGGCGGGACCGGGACGCCCGCTTTCGCGGCGCGGCGAATGACCTTTGCTTCGGTTGCAAGTGCGACCGCGGTCGCGGAGCGCGGTACGACTTTTCCCCCGGGCGCGCGGCGCAAGATGAAGCCCTGCGTCCCGGCGGGGCCGACGCCGTCGAATGACCAGGTCTCTTGGCTGGCGCCACCCGAAAGGCGCTTCAGGTTGGCGATCGACGCGACGTCCTTTATCGCGCGCGCGACGGCGTTTTGGAGCGCTGAGGCGAATTCCGGTTCTGACATGCGGGCGAGAGTGTGCCGGAGCGCGGCTTGCGGTCAATGTGCCGTCGGCTTTGCCGCTACGGCTGGGCGGCCAGCAGCCAAACCCCTTGCACAATTGAGATGGCACCGATCACGAGGACGATGGTTTTGGTCCACTTACGGAAGTTTTCGTTCGACATTTTCTCGAGGATCGGTCCCGCAAGCGTCGTGCCGATGATCGCGGCGACGATGGCTGCGCCGTAGACGTCGAGACCGAGCGGTTCGACCTGCGAGATCAACACACCGTAGTAACCGACTTTCAGCGTGTGGCTGATCGCCTGGGTCGCGGCTTTGGTGGCCACCACGGCGCGGCGGTCGATCGTCGAGCGAACGAAGAAGACGTCGAGCAGGGGGCCGGCGACGCCGGCGATGAGCTGCAGCCCGGCAACCGAGAAACCGCAAGCGACGGCGTGCATCGGTTTCGTCGCATCGAGCGCCAAGCTCTTCGGCAGCGCGGCGGCGAGATAAGGCACGACGCCGAGGGTGATCAGCATGACGGGCTTGTCCGGCACGTAGGCCAGGAAGATCGGGATCAGGATGGCTGGTGCGGCGCCCAGGCAATAGAGGCCGATGATTTTCCAGTCGATCCATTGGCGCCAGATCACGGCGCGCCAGCCGTTCGAGAAGAATTGCGTCGCGCCGTGCAGGACCATGGCGGATTGAACGGGGAGGATTAGCCCCAAGATCAGCATCAGGACGAGGCCGCCCGCCATGCCGAAAATCCCCGAGATGATCGAGGTCACGATGACGACGGCGCCAATGGAGAGGCTGAGAGGGATGGCTAACAGCATGATTCTGCCTGGTTCTGACGCACTCAGAATGCCACGGTTTGCGCTGGGGTGATCTTCGAATTATGCTGCGCTTAGGCTCAGGAAAGCTGAGGCTTTGACCCTTCCGCCGCTGAACGGACTTCGGGCATTTGAGGCGGCCGCGCGCACGGGCAGTTTTGTCGGCGCGGCGCAGGAGCTCCACGTGTCGCCGTCGGCGATCAGCCGGTTGGTGAAGCTGCTAGAGCTGCGCCTTAGCGCGCAATTGTTCGAGCGTTTGGCGAACGGGTTGGTGCTGACCCAGCGTGGGAGCGCCTACCTCAACGAGGTGAGCGGGGCGTTCCAGCGGATTGCTCAAGCGACCGAGCGACTGAAGGCCGCCGGTGGTTCGGCGTTGGTTCTGGGTGCGGGGCCGACTCTCGCGATGCGATGGCTCATTCCACGGCTTGCGGCATTTCAGGCTGAGAACCCGGACATCGACGTACGGCTGTCGACTGCGGTGGCCGACGCCGATCCGCTGCGGCCCGATTGGACGGCTGCAATCCGGATGGGCGATGGCGCGTGGGCCGGGGTGGTTTCGCGGTATTTGTTCACGGCGGACTTGTTTCCCGTGTGCGCGCCAACGGTGGCGAAGCGCCTGCAGGCGCTCGACGATCTCGAGAAGGCGACGATCCTGCGGGTCACGAACGCGCCGGAGGATTGGCCCTCGTGGCTTGAGGCGTCGGGTGTGTCCGAAGCAAAGCTCAGGCACGCACGCTATTTCGACTATGCGGCGTTTGCTTTGCAGGCCGCGGTCGACGGACTGGGCGTTGCGATGGCGCGCGCGCCGTTTGTCGTCGACGATCTTGCGGCGGGCCGTTTGGTGCGGCCGTTCAAAATGGCCGTGCCGAAGGGGAAGGGATGGTATCTCGTTTACCGGCCGGCCCAGGAGGGCAATCCGGCGCTGAAGGCGTTTCGAGAGTGGCTGCTCGGCGTTGCGAAGGCGTAAGAGTTCACTTCACTTGTACAGCGACAAAACCTTGGCGACGACCGCATCGAGGCGCGCTTTCAACTCATCGTAGCTGTTGGGCTTCACGATATAGCCGCTGATCGCACAGCCATTGGCTTGCTTCACATCCTGCCACAACGCCGATGTCGTCAAGAAGACGACGGGCACGTCCGCCATCGCGGGGATCAACCTCAGACTGTCCAGAAATTGAAATCCGTCGATCTGAGGCATTCTGATGTCGAGCAGTATGATCGTCGGCTGAACGCGGCCGGCTTCCAGGTCCAAGAGCGCTTTCGTCGGCGAATTGCAGATGAAGACCTCTCGGACATCGGTGTTGTTTCGCAGAGCGCGTGCGATGAGCTGCGCGTCGGCTGGGTCATCGTCGACGACAAGAACATTGACACGCCAGACGTTTCGCGAGAGCGGCGGGCGCCACGTCTCGTTCAGCACCATGATGTCGTTGTCGTCGCGCGTTTGAGTGGGCTGCATCATCTGTCGGTGCCGTCGGTACCCGATACTGCAATTGGCTCGCTTAAAACTCCGATAAAACGGCGGGCCCCGTTTACCGAGGAGGTCGGGGTTTCGAGAGAGAATATCTTCCTTGGCACACCAAGCCGCTAAGCATTGTTCTGCGCGGCCGGTCCCGCCGTCGCGTGCTAAAGGCGTTCGAGCAGCGCCACCGTTCCTTGGCCGCCGTCGGCGCAGACGCACGGCGTCCACGGTCGCGCGCGATGGCGATCGCCACGGCGTCGAGCATGTCTTGATCGCTGAAAGGCTCTTGCAGGAGTCGACGGCGCCGGCCTTCATGCCGCGCACCGACATCGGCAGGTCGCCGTGGGGCGGTCATGAGCACGACGGGCAAGCGGATTCCGTGGTCGTTCAGCCGGGCTTGGAAATCCAGAGCGTTGGTGCCCGGCAGGCGGATGTCGAGGACGAGGCAGCCGTGTTCGTCGGCGGGTGGGGCTTTCAAGAATTCGGCAGTCCGAATGAGGCCGGACCATGCTCTGGCGTGCCGCGATGGGCCACTCATGCCGAAGTATTAGCTTTGCGGCGCACGGTTTTCTGCGCTTGCGGGCGGTTGATCTCCATCAAGGCGCGAGGCCGGGTCCGTGAGCGACACTTCGCCTTCGCTATTTTGGGAGATTGCCATGGCCGAAGCTGCAACGGTTGCCAAGCCTGCCGCTCAAAAGGCGGAGCATTTCGACGTCGTCATTGTCGGCGCCGGGATTTCGGGTGTGGGCGGCGCATATCATTTGACGACGCAGTGTCCGGGGACGCGGTTCGTCGTTCTCGAGGCCTTGGAGAATTTCGGTGGGACTTGGTGGATGCACCGTTATCCCGGCATCCGATCGGACAGCGATCTCTACACGTTCGGGTATCGCTTCAAGCCTTGGACCGGCACGCCGATCGCCACCGCCGACGAGATCCTGAAATACATGGGCGAGGTGATCGAGGAGAACGATCTCGGGAAGCATATCCGCTATGGGCACAAGATCGCCTCGGCGACGTGGTCGAGTAAGGACAACGTCTGGACGTTGGAAGGCGTGCGTAGCGATACGGGCGAGGCGGTTCGCTTCACCGCGAACTTCCTTTGGATGTGCCAGGGGTATTACCGGCATTCGGAGGGCTATACGCCCGAGTGGAAGGGGATGGAGCGGTTCAAAGGACGCATCGTTCATCCTCAGACGTGGCCGGAGGATTTGAACCTCAAGGGTAAGAACGTCGTCGTGATTGGATCGGGGGCGACGACGGCGACCGTCGTGCCGGCGATTGCGGGCGAGTGCGGGCATGTCACGGTGTTGCAGCGTTCGCCGACCTATTTCATTCCGGCGCGCAACGAGAACGAGCTTGCGAATGTGTTGCGCGAACTTGAGATCGACGAGACGTGGATTCACGAGATCGTGCGGCGGAAGGTTCTGCACGATCAGGCGCTGCTGACGAAGCGGTCTTTCACCGAGCCCGAGGTTCTGACCAAAGAGCTGCTCGACGCGGTGCGCGCCTATCTCGACCCGGAGGAGGTGGCGAAGAATTTCACGCCGAAGTACCGGCCGTGGCAGCAGCGTATCGCGTTCGTGCCCGACGGCGATTTGTTTCAGGGCATCAGGGCGGGCAAGGCCTCGGTCGTTACGGATGAGATCGAGGGCTTCACGGAGGAGGGCATCCTGCTGCGCTCCGGCAAGACGCTGAAGGCGGACGTCATCGTCACGGCGACCGGGTTCAATCTTTCGGTGCTCGGCGACATCGCGTTCGTTGTCGACGGCAAGCCGCTCAAGTTCAACGATACCGTCACCTATCGCGGCATGATGTTCACGGGCGTGCCGAACATGGTGTGGGTGTTCGGCTATTTCCGCGCCAGTTGGACGCTGCGGGTCGATCTGCTCGGCGACTTCGTGTGCCGGTTGCTGAAGCACATGAAGGCTAAGGGGGCTAAGCGCGTCGAGGTGGCGTTGCGGCCGGAGGACAAGAACATGCCGCTGCTGGCGTGGATGGATCCGGACAACTTCAATCCCGGCTATCTGATGCGCAGCATGCACTTGCTGCCCAAGCGCGGCGACAAGCCGGAGTGGCAACACACGCAGGATTATTGGCGGGAGAAGAGTGAGATTCCGGCGATCGATCTCGACGGCGCCGAGTTTGTCTATCGTTAGCCCGACTTGATCGTGCGGACCGCTTCGTCCTGTTCGAAGAGGTAGAGCAGGATGCGCAGCGCTTCGCCGCGCGGCGTCTTTAGTTCGGGGTCGCGGGAGAGAATCAGTTTGGCGTCGTCGCGGGCGGCGGGGACGAGGTCGCTATGGATGTCCAGATCGGCGATGCGGAAGTCGGGGAGGCCGGATTGGCGTTGGCCCAACAATTCGCCTGCGCCGCGTAAGCGCAGGTCTTCCTCGGCGATGATGAAGCCGTCGTCGGTGTTGCGCAGGCAGTCGAGGCGCGCGCGAGCGGTTTCACCGAGTGGGGCTTGGTAGAGCAGCAGGCACGTCGAGGGTTTGGAACCGCGGCCGACGCGGCCTCTGAGCTGATGCAGTTGGGCGAGCCCGAAGCGTTCGGCGTGTTCGATGACGATGACGGTGGCGTCGGGGACGTCGACGCCGACTTCGATCACCGTGGTCGCGACGAGGACGTGGGCTTTGCCGGCGCGGAAGTCGGCGATGGCTTCGTCCTTTTCGGCGGATTTCATTTTGCCGTGGATGAGGCGGACGCGTTCGCCGAAGATGGCTTTGAGTTCGTCGTAGCGTTGTTCGGCGGCGGTGAGGTCCAGGTCTTCGTTTTCTTCGACAAGCGGGCAAACCCAGAAGACGCGCTCGTCGCGTTTGATCGCGCGCTCGACACCGTCGATGACTTCTTCCAGGCGGGTGAGGGGGATCGCGCGCGTCGTGATGGGTTTGCGGCCTGCCGGTTTCTCGGTGATGCGCGACATGTCCATGTCGCCGTACGCGGTGAGCGCGAGCGTGCGCGGGATGGGTGTCGCGGTCATCACCAGGATGTCGGCGGGGACGTTGCCCTTGCCGGAGAGTGCGAGGCGTTGGTGGACGCCGAAGCGGTGTTGTTCGTCGACGACGACGAGGCCGAGGTCGTCGAAGACCACGACATCTGAAATCAGCGCGTGGGTGCCCACGAGGATTTTCAGCTCGCCGGATCTAAGGCGTTCGAGGATGGCGTCGCGTTCCTTGCCGCGTTCGCGGCCGGTGAGGAGCGCGAGCGGGACGCCGGCCGCTGCTGCCAATGGTGTCAGCGTCGCCGCGTGTTGACGCGCGAGAACTTCGGTCGGCGCCATCAGTGCGGCTTGTGCGCCGGCTTCGATGGCGGTGAGCATGGCGCAGAGGGCGACGAGGGTTTTGCCTGAGCCGACGTCGCCTTGCAGGAGGCGGAGCATACGGTGCGGGGCCGCCATGTCGGCGTCGATTTCGCGCAATGAGTCTTGCTGCGATTTGGTCAGCGTGAAGTGGAGCGCGGCGAGCGCCTTCGCGCGGAGTTTGCCCGTAGCCTTCAGCGTGCGGCCTTTGGTTTTGCGCATGCGCGCGCGGGCGAGGGAGAGCGCGAGTTGTGTGGCTAGGAATTCGTCGTAGGCGAGGCGCCGGCGTTCGGGGCGCGTGGGGTCTAGGTCGGCGGCGCTTTGCGGCGTGTGGAGTTTCTTTAGCGATGTGTGCCAGTCGGTCCAGCCTTGCTTTTTGAGCCAGGCTTCGTCTTGCCACTCGGGCAGTTCGGGCGCGCGTTCGACGGCGGTGCCGACGGAACGGATGAGCGTGCGCTGGGGCATGCCCTCGGTGCTGCCGTAGACGGGTTCGATCGCGGGCGCCTCGGCGAAGGCTTCTTCGGTGAGGATGCGTTCGGGATGCGTCATCTGCGGACGCTCTTGGAAGATTTCGATCTTGCCGCTGACGTAGCGCGTCTCGCCCGTCGGGAGTTGCTTGGCGAGGTAGTCGCCGTAGGCGCGGAAGAAGACGAGGTCGATGAAGCCGGTGTCGTCGCTGGCGCGGATCTTGTAAGGCCTGCTCTTCACCTTCGACGGTATGTGTTCGGTGACGCGCAGTTTCAACGTCACCAGTTCGTTCGGTGGCGCTTCGGCGACCGTCGATTGGCGTCGCCAGTCGATGATCGAGACAGGCGTGTGCCACAGCAGGTCGACGAGGCGCGGGCCTGCGAGCTTGGCGAGCAGCTTCGCGAAGCGTGGGCCGATGCCTTGCAGATTGGCGACGTCGGCGAAGAGCGGGAACAGAATCTGCGGGCGCATCGGCGCCGATTTACACGGGAATCGGGCCGATGCGGAATAGGGTTGCGCGCTAGAGCTTGAAGCCGCTGCGGCTTTCGAAGGTTTGCAGGTCGAAATAGTCGCTGAAGCGGTGGATCTTGCCGTTTCTCAGCTCGAAGACGCCGTTGACGGGGAGTTCGAAATACTTGCCGTTGGACTTGAGCGTGAAGCGGTCGACGCGTTCGGCGAGCACCAAGTCGCCCTCGCCGGCGATGGTCACGATGTCGAGGGCGATGGTTTCGAACGCGCCGAGGAAGGCGTCGAAGATTTCGCGGATGGCCTTCGTGCCTTTGATGGGGGCGACGGGGACGTTGTGGTAGACGGCGTCCGGGGTGAAGAAGCTCATGATACGATCGACGTCGCGGCCGCCCCAGGACTGCAGGAAATCGGTGACGATTTGTTTTGAGTTCGCGTGGCTCATGTTTCTCTCCCTTGTGGTTATTGCGCGGCGTAACCGCCGTCCACCGACAGCGTTGCGCCGGTGACGAAACTTGCTTTGTCGGAGGCCAGCCAGACGGCGGCTTCGGCTGCTTCGGCGGGCGTGCCGAGGCGCGCCATCGGTTTCATGGCGAGCAGGGCTTCTTCGAAATTCGGCACGGCGGCCGAGAGGCGGTCGACCAGCGATGTCGCGATGACGCCGGGGCAGATGGCGTTGACGCGGACGCCGAGCTTTGCCGTGTCGATGGCGACGGAGCGGACGAGGCCGACGAGGCCGTGCTTGCTGGCGACGTAGGCAGCGAGGCCGCCGGTGCCGACCAAGCCTGCCGCGGACGACGTGACAACGATCGAACCTTTCTTTCGCTCGACCATGCCGGGCAAGACGGTGGACATCGTGCGCCACGCGCCGATGAGGTTGATGTCCAACACACGCGCGAAGTCTTTCTCGGCGCAATCCCATGGTGCGCCGAGCGGACCTTCGACGCCGGCGTTGGCGAAGGCGATGTCGACCGGGCCGAACTTTGCGTTGGCGGCGGCGGCGAGCGCTTGGAGTTGTTCGGTGCTTGTGACGTCGGTGCGGAGGAACAGTGCGCGTCCGCCGCTCTTGGTAATGCG
>JAEUMM010000246.1 GCA_016792645.1 Alphaproteobacteria bacterium
TCTCGAGCGAGAGACGTTGATGAAGCGCTTGTTTCTTGCGCGGGTGCAAGAAGCCGAAGCGCGGGACGGCAAAGCACCGAAGGTTCTGTTCAAGTTCGGCGCCAATCACATGATGCGCGGTCTGTCGACGACGCATGTGCCATCGCTCGGCAGCTTTGTGGCGGACTTTGCGCTTGCGCGGCGGGGTACAACTTTCAGCGTCCTTTTGCTTTGCGGGCCAGGCACGAAAGCCGGCGACTTCCAAGGAAACGAAGGCGATTGCGAGTTCAGCGTCCCGACGGCGTTTCCCGATCTCGTTGCACATGTCGATGCAAAGCACCCAACGCTGTTCGATTTGCGCGTTTGGAAAGATAAACCGAAGCGGTGGGCGCATCTTTCGCCCGATGTTCGCGAGATGGTGTGGGCCTATGACGCGATCTTGTTCGTGCCGAACGGCAAGCCTGCGAAGGCTCTGAAATAGCGCGCTCGGTTGATGAGTTGACGGTGCAGATCAGGGCGCCGGCGTGAGGAAATCGCGGACGGCGCGAGCGGTTTGCTCCGGGATTTCCTCCATCGGAACGTGGCCGGCTTTGTTGTAGACGATCATCTTCGAGCCGGTGATGGCGGCGCTGTAGGCGTCGCCGATGTCGCGCGGCGTGAAGGTGTCCTCCGCGCCCCACAGGATCAGCGTCGGCGTTTTGATCTGGCTTGCGTTGTCCTGGATATAGCCGTCATCCGGTGTCTGGTAGCGCTTCAGCGCCGCAGCGCGATTGCCCTCGCGGCGGTTCAGTTTCCATAGGCGATCGATCATTTCCGGCGTGACCAGCGTGTCGTTGTAGAACGCAGCCTTGAGGCCGTCCTCGAACAGATTGCGCGGCGTGACATAGAGAACGAGGTACTGAATGACCGGCGTGCGGGCGAGCGTCAGTCCCAAGCCCGGGTCGCGCGGCATCCTTGTCGGCATGCCGCTCGCATCCACCAAGATGAGATGCGTCAATCGCTCGGGATGCCGTAGGGCGTAGCGCGCGGCGACGCCCCCGCCCATCGAGTTGCCGGCGAGGGCGAAACGCTGGACGCCGATCGCGGTCGTGAAGTCGTCGACGAACTTCGCCATGGCTTCCTGGCTGTAGTCGTCGCCGGGTACGGGGCCTGTGAGACCGTGGCCGGGGAGATCGACGCTGATCAGGTGGAACGCGTCACCAATCTGAGCGACCCACGGCTCCCAGGTGTGAAGCGACGAGTTCGAGCCGTGCAGCAGGACGAGGGGCGGGCCGCTGCGCGAGCCTTGATTTCGGTAGTGCACGCGGGCGCCGCTGGGCAGAATGACGAACTGCGACGGCGGGGTCGCGTATTGCGCCTCGAGTTCGACGGCGCGGACGTCGGGGTCGGCGAGAAACGCAATTCCGATGCCGGCGACGATGGCGATCAGCAGAATGAGAACGAAGAGACCGCTGAAGAAACGTCCTACCATGCACCTCTCCTCTTGCGGCGGTCGTCGTCGCTTAGCGTGTAATCCTCGCCGTCCGGTCCCGGATCGTCGGGCGCGCTCGGCGGGAACACCACGGTATCGTCCGGCGTGACGTTGCGCATCGTGGTTTCCGCCTCTCTGGTGCGGACAGGCGGGCGGATGTCGTCTTGCTTGACCGTGTCGCGATAGAGCGCTGCGCCGTTGTCGGTGGGATCGACGAAAGCTTGCGCCACTTCGCGCGGCGTCATCGCCTCGACGGCGCCGCGCGAACCGCTTTGCCAACTCAAGGTGTCGAAGCCGCCGCAGGCACTGCAGGTCGCGGCCCATTGATTGTGCGTGCGGGCGCAGGCGGAACAGGACCAATACGCGTCGCGCGGCGCGCGGGTCGCGCGCAGCGCCCACTCACGCGCGGCGAGGCCGTCGCCGCCACCGAAGCCGCGTTCGATGTCGGCCATCAAGAGGCAGACGCGTGCGACGGGAAAGCGTTCGACAAGCGGGCGCAAGGTTTCGCGCGCTTCGTCCAGACGGCCGACCGATATCGACGCGGCGGCACTCAGGACCTGGCTTTCCGGATGTTCCGGATTGGTGCTGGCCAAGTCGGCCAAGCGCTTGGCACGCGCTTGCGGCGATTCTTCGGGCTTCAGATTCGCGTAGCTGCGCGCGAGGTCGGGATGCGGCTCTTGCGCCCACGCGGTTTCAATCAGACTGCCGGCTTTCCACTGCCGGCCCTGGGCCGCGAAGTGTTTGGCGGCGACCAGAGCGGCCGGGGCGAACGCGGGCGCGAGCGTCAAAGCGTCCTGTGCGTGGCGCAGAGCGCCCTCCGCGTCGCCCTTGCGTTCGCTTTCGAGCGCGGAGGCGGCCGACAAGACCGCGCGGCGGCGCTTGGCGATGGCGAGATCGATCGTCTTGGCGCGGCTTTGGGCGTCAAGTGCGACGGCGGCTTCCGTCCAATTGCCGCGCGCGACGTTCAGGTCGAAGAGCGCGCTCAAAGCCCATCGTGTCTTTGGACGCAGAACGCGGGCGCGTTCGGCGATCGAAATTGCCTGCGGCCCGTCGCCTCGCCGGACGGCCGCCATGTAGAGACCGCGAAGACCTAAGAACTCGGTCTCCTTCGACTGAAGCATTTGCGTGTAATAACGCTGCGCCGTTTCGTCGTCGCCTTCGAGCTGAGCAGCTTGGGCGGCGAGGAG
The DNA here is from genome assembly GCA_016792645.1 of Alphaproteobacteria bacterium. Lineage (GTDB taxonomy): Bacteria > Pseudomonadota > Alphaproteobacteria > Micropepsales > Micropepsaceae > SZUA-430. The sequence continues at coordinate 2,638 of JAEUMM010000246.1, forward strand.
AAGTGCGAGCGGCGGTTCGCCGACAAGCGAGATCGCCTTGCGCGTTTGGCGGCGCGCTTCCTCGTCGTCTCCGGCCGCGACCGCGACCAGGCCACGCGTCAACGCCGCGAAACCTTTGCGGCGGCGGCCCATCGCGCGCCAACGGAAGAACTCCGCGGGCGCGTCAATGAAGGTGGTGATGATGCGGTAGATGATGATGGTGACGAGGGACAATGCGATGACGAGCACCGTCGCGACCGACAGGTACATACGTGTCTCGCTGTCGCCGAGTTGGATGACGACGGTGCCTCTCAAATCGGCAATGACGGTTGCGGCGAAGGCGAGGCCCGCGACCAGGAGGAACAGCCAGAGAGCTCTGATCATGGCTGTTCCCTATGGCGCCGGGAGCTGCGGAACGGGTTCCGATGAACCGCTCGCGGTCGGACCGGACAAAGCTTCGATGGCGCGCGTGTTCAGGTCGGCGAGCACCGTCTCCAGCCGCATGCGGGCCGAGGCGTCGGCGAGCCAGGGCTTCAACGGTTCGCGCGCAGGGCCTTGGATGGCGTTCAGTTCACGCACGGCGGCGCCCAGGTCACCGGCTTTCATGCGCACTTCCGCTCGCGCGAGGCGGCCTTCGGTGGAGTTGTCGCCCGTCTCGCCGATTTTGCGCGACGAGATCAGCGACGTGAAATTCGTCCACCAGCGGTCCCACATGCCTTCGCTGTTGGCGATGCGTTCCAGGTCCATCGCGCGGTCGGCGAGATCGCCGAACGATCCCAACAGAGTGCCCGCGGTTGGCAAGCCTTTGGCGGCAAGTGGCGCGATTTCGGCCAAGCGCTTGTTGTCCGGCGACAGCGCTGCGACGACGTCGAACTCGGTCTTGAACGGGGCCGATCCTTGCGAGGCGCGCATCAGGTTTGCGATTGCCGAGGCGAGCGAGGCGCGGCGCGCCATCTCAAGAAGGTCGGAGTTTTCGATGCGCGCCAAGCGGTCGGCGAACGCGTCGATCTTAGCGCCGAGATCGCTCACGCCCGTGGTCAGCGTTCCGATCGCGGATTGCGCGGCTTTGACCTCGTCGGGGGCGGTGCCGACTTTGGTCTCAAGAGCGGCAAGGCGGGCGCCGAGATCGTCGACGAGTTTGCGCGCCGCGTCCGGTGCTGCCGGGGCGGGAATGGCGCCAGCCGGCGTTGGACCGACGCCGGGTGCGCCAAAGGCGGTGGCGGCCAGGCTGCCGGCGACGCTGCCTGCCGTCATCGCGATTTCGGCATTGCGCACCCGCGCTTCGAGTTTGGCGACGCGATCTTTCAGCGCCGCGAAGTCGGTACCTTTTTCCTGCCCGAGGCGGCTTTCGACGGCCGTCAGCCGCGAGACGACGTCGGTGCTCAAATGCGTCGCGCTCTCATCTCCTTCTGGCCAGAAACGGGTTAGGAGTGCGCCGAAGAAGGCGGCGACAAGAAGCAAGACGAGAATGCCGACCGCGTCACGCCAGTCCTCGATCAAGCCGTGGCGAACACGACGGTCCGCAAGCTTGGTCGCACCGTTTCCGGGCGTGGAGGGCGTGATGTCGTTCATTCGGGCCGTCTCTTTGCGTGTCCGGCGGCAAGCTACTGGGGCGGCGCTTGAGCCACAAGGCGGCGTCCGGTCAGGCGTGTTTGAGCTGGTCCAGCAAGGCGGCCGTGGTTGGGTGTGCCGCAACCAGGATTTTACGAAAGGCTAGTGGGGCCAAGGCCTTGGCGACGGTGGGACTCAACGCCACGGCGGTGACTTCACGGCAGGCCGCAGCGAGCCCGGCCGCGAGGATCAGGGTTACGAAACGGTCGGCGGTGCGCGGCGAGAAAAAGGTCGCGGTATCGATGCGGCCGGCGGTCAATTCCGTTGTGAATGTGGTCGAAAGGCGGGTGCTGGCGCGGGCCTCGTAGAGTCTCTCCGTGCGGACCACGAAGCCCGAGGGTTCAAGAGCGCTCTTTAGATCGCCCGCGGTCACCGTTCCCGTTACGTGAAGCAGTGTACCCGCTGCCGGATCGAGCTGTTGGCGAGCGGTTTCAGCCAGTGCGTCGACGCCTTCGCCGGAGCTTTCGGTGACATGCGTAAAGCCCAGAGCCTTGGCTTCGGCGGCGGTCGCGGGTCCGACTGCGAGAACGTGAAGCGCGCGCTCCGTCGTGCGGCCCGATGCGGCGCGAGCGGCGTTTGCGCTTGTGAAGAGGAGGGCTTGGACGCCGCCGACGTCGAGCGGCGGGCCGTCTGTGAAGGCGATATCGATCAGGGGTTCGATGACCGTCGTGTGGCCCTGCGCGTGCAGGCGCTCGGCGAGCGCGTCGGCGTCGCTTCGGGGCCTGGTGATCAAGATGCGCATGTCAGACTTGGAAGAAGCTGCGGCCGGCTTTGGCGGCGAGTTCGCGGCCGGCGTCTTGGCCGATGGCCGTGGCCTCTGCAACGGTGACGGACGTCGCCGTGCGTGTGACGTCGATGCGCGTGCTCCCGTCGGGTGTTAGGACGCAGCCTCTGAACGCGATGGTGCGCGGATCGAGCCATTCGGCCAACCCCGCGATCGGTGTACGGCACGAGCCGTCCAGCGTCGCGAGAAATGCGCGTTCCAGCGTCACCGCGATGTCCGTCTGCCGGTCATTCGCGGCTTCGAACAGCGAGCGCGCAGCTCTGCCGACGACGAGCGTTTCCACGCCGATCGCGCCTTGCGCGACGGCGGGCAGCATTTCTTGCGCCGAAAAGACGTGGCTGACGTGCTGTTCGGCGTCGAGGCGCTTGAGTCCAGCAAGGGCCAGAACGGTCGCATCGGCTTCGCCGTTGGCGAGCTTCTTCAAGCGGGTGTCGACGTTGCCGCGGAAGCCGACCAGCTTGAGGTCCGGGCGTGCGTGACGCAGCATCGCGGCGCGGCGCACCGAACTCGTGCCGACGACCGCACCCACTGGCAAATCAGCTAGACTTTTCGCGGTTTTCGCGACGAGGACGTCACGCGGATCTTCGCGCGGCAGATGGCATGCGAGCACAAAGCCCGGCGGCAGTTGGCCCGGCAGATCCTTCAGCGAGTGGACCGCAGCATCGATCTCGCCGGCAAAGAGCGCTTCCTCCAGCTCTTTGGCGAAGAGGCCCTTGCCGCCGATATCGGCGAGCGGACGATCTTGAATCTTGTCGCCCGACGTCTTGATCGGCACCACTTCGGTGCGCGATTTCGCTTCGTCCAAGCTGATGCCGTGCGCGCGCGCGAGCGCCGCAATAACCATGTTCGTTTGCGTGAGCGCGAGCGGGGAACCGCGGGTGCCGATGCGCAGACGAGTTTGCACGCTTGGATCGCCCAGTGTTACGGGATGAATACGGGGCGGAAGCTATCGATCTTCATCGCAGCGCGCCACATATAGACTTCGGCGTTCTGACGGAAACGGGATGTGACGAAAGAGCTTACTGTGTTGGGCATCGAAACCAGCTGCGACGAGACCGCGGCGTCGGTCGTGCGCGGGCTCGCGCCGGGGCCCGGGCGCATTCTCTCAAACATCGTCGCGAGCCAAATCGCCGCACATCGCCCCTATGGCGGCGTCGTGCCGGAGATTGCCGCGCGGGCCCATGTCGAAATCCTGGAAGAGACTGTGGAGCGCGCGCTGGCGGAGGCCGGATTGAAGATCGACGATCTTGATGGGATCGCCGCGACCGCGGGACCGGGGTTGATCGGCGGTGTCGCGGTCGGGCTTACCGCCGCGAAGGGTCTCGCGCTTGCGTCAGGCAAGCCGCTCGTGGCGCTGAACCATTTGGAGGCGCATGCGCTGACGGCGCGGCTGACGCACGGGGTGCCGTTTCCGTTCTTGCTGCTGCTGGTGTCCGGCGGCCATTGCCAGCTTCTGATTTGCGAGGGTGTCGGCCGGTTCACGCGCATGGGGACGACGATCGACGACGCTGCAGGCGAGGCCTTCGACAAGACGGCGAAGCTCTTGGGCCTTGGGTTTCCGGGCGGTCCGGCCGTCGAAGACGCCGCGCGGACGGGGAATGCGAAGCGCTATCGCTTTCCACGGCCGCTGGCCGACGCGGCGGGCTTTGATTTCTCGTTCTCCGGGTTGAAAACGGCGGTGCGGCGGGTCGCCGACTCGGTCGATTTCGACGATCGGATCGTCAGCGATATCGCCGCGAGCTTTCAGGCCGCCGTTGTCGAGGTGCTTGCCGGGCGCACCCGCAAAGCGATGCGCGCTGTGCGGGAGATGGATTTGAACATCCACCATGTGGTTGTTGCGGGCGGCGTGGCTGCGAATGAATCGCTCAGCCGTTTATTGTGCGCTGCAGCGGCCGACGAGGGGTTCGAGCTTGTGGTTCCGCCTGGTCGGCTATGTACGGACAACGGCGCGATGGTCGCTTGGGCCGGGTTGGAACGGATTCAATTGGGGTTGATCGACAGCCTGTCGGCTGTGGCGCGTGCCCGGTGGCCGCTGGATCGCCGGTCCGAGAGCGTCGCCGGCGCGAAGGCCTAACGGCGGCGCCGTATTCAAGCTATTGATATATAAAATAAAACGAGCGGCTGGGGTTACCCGGCCGCTCGTTTTTGGGGAGCTGGTTTGGAAGCCAAGGCTTAGAACCAGTTCAACGTGTTGGCCAGGAAAACCAAGCCATACGCGCCGAGCACGAAGCCGGCCACGGTCGTCGAAATCTGGGTCACCAGGTTGTTGCGGTTCGTCATTTGGGTCTCTCCTTTTGATCTCTTCGGGGGCTCTCGCCGCCTGATGAAACCTATATACGGGAGCCCTGATCCGAAATCAATGAATGAAATCGTTTTTGTTCACTCATCACGCCTGGTGCGGCGTCCTGCCGCAGTCTGTTAACCTTTGAGGGGTCAGATGCTGACCAATGTCTCTGATTTTTGGTCATCCGGCGCCCTGCGGAGCTGGTCACGTCCGGCGCCGCCGTCGTCCAAACCATTGAGGACGAGGTGGACCACCCCTTCCAATTCGCGCTCGAGCTTCTCATAGGGCAGCTTCGAGTGGAGTTGGGGGTAGCGGAACTTCATGGTCGCGGATTGGATCATCTCCGCGGTGAAGACGACGTCTTCTATAGCGAACTCGCCCGACGCATTTCCGGCAGCCAGGATTTCAGACAGCAAAGCGCGGTGGAGCGCCAGAATCCGGTTGGCGAATTGGGGGCGGTCCATCATCACGACGCGGGCCATTTCATAGACCTGCTTGTCGTATTCCAGCTGTTCGTAGGTGAGGCGCATGTCCGCGAACATGAAGTCGCGCAGACGCTCCTTGGCGCTGCGGCCAGGGCGTTTCAGCACATCTCTTAGCTTTGCGATTGCTTGTTCGCCGGCTTCGCCCGCGATCGCCTCGGCAATGTCCAGTTTCCCTGGGAAGTACCGATAGAGGTTGCCGGGGGACATGCTACAGTCCGCGGCGATCTCGGCCATCGTGGTTTTGGCGTAGCCGTAGTGTACGAAGCGCTTCTTCGCAGCTAGTAGGATGTTTCCTCGGACTGTGTCTTTGCACAACATTTGTTCGCATAATCTAGCCGGTCCGGGTAAATATTCAACAAAACATTCACGTGCCGGGGTTCACGTCTTGGCGAATCAGGCGAAACCCGTGGGGAAAAGCCACATAGCGGTAGCCGGGGGCGGGGCTTGGGGCACCGCTCTCGCTCAAGCCTTTGCCGGATCCGCTGACCGGCTCACGTTGTGGGCGCGCGAAGCCGACGTGGTTAATCAAATCAATAATGGCCACGAGAACACCACCTTCCTACCGGGGGTGGCGCTGTCGCCGTCGATCACGGCCACGGCCGCGATGCGCGATGTGGCGAGCGCCGATCTCATCCTTCTTGTTTGTCCGGCGCAGCATTTGCGGGCGGTGGTTCGCGGCTTGCGGGCGGAGGTTTCCACCGGCGCGCGGGCTCTGATTTGCGCGAAGGGGATCGAGCGGCCGACGGGCAAGCTGATGACAGAGGTTGCGCGGGAAGAAGCCGGCGATCTTCGCTTCGGGATGTTGTCGGGGCCGAGCTTTGCCAGCGAAGTCGCGCGCGGTCTGCCATGTGCCGTGACGGTCGCGTTCGATGATGCAGCGACGGCGGATGAGATTGCACGGACGCTGAGTTCGCCGACGTTCAGACCGTACGCTTCAACCGACGTGACCGGCGTTGCGATCGGCGGGGCGGTGAAGAACGTGCTCGCGATTGCCTGCGGTGTCGTCGAAGGGCGCGGGTTCGGCGAGAGCGCGCGGGCGGCTCTAACCACGCGCGGGTTTGCGGAGATGACGCGCTTCGGGCTCGCGCTTGGCGCGCGGCTGGAGACGATGGGCGGGTTGAGCGGGCTCGGCGATTTGATGCTGACGGCGTCGAGCCGGCAGTCGCGGAATTTTTCGCTCGGCGTCCGCTTGGCGCAAGGCGGCCACGCCGATGACGGTGGACCGCTGGCCGAAGGTGCGGCGACGGCGGAGGCATTGGTGACGCGGGCGCGGGCGGCTAATGTCGAGATGCCGATCGCGCAGGCGGTGGCCGATATCGTCGCGGGGCGCGTTGCGGTCGATGCGGCTATCGGCGCGCTGCTGTCGCGGCCTTTGAAGAGCGAGCACTGACTCATGCTGTTTGCCTTGATCTGTACGGACAAACCGAATTCGACACCGGTGCGGTTGGAGGCGCGGTCGCGTCATCTCGCCTACATTCAGTCGCGCATCAGCGAGGTGAAGATCGCCGGGCCTTTCGTGTCGGAGGACGGGGCGACGATGCTGGGCAGCATGCTCATTCTCGATCTTCCCGACATCGAGGCGGCGCGCGCGTTCGCGGCGGCCGACCCTTATGCGCAGGCGGGCTTGTTTTCGAGCGTCGACATTCGTCCGTGGAAGTGGACGGTCGGCGCGCCGAAGGAGTGAAGGGGCATGGCGTATTGGCTATTGAAGACGGAGCCTGAGACGTTTGGGTGGGACCACCAGGTGGCGCGCGGCAAGAAGGGCGAGCCGTGGAGCGGCGTTCGCAATTTCACGGCGCGCGATAATTTGCGGGCGATGAAGAAGGGCGAGCTCGCGTTCTTCTATCACACGGGCAAAGAAAAGGCCGTCGTCGGCGTCGTGAAGGTGATCAAGGAAGCCTATCCCGACACCACGGCGGACGAGCCGTTTTGGTCGATGGTCGACGTCGAAGCGGTGGCGCCGTTTCCGACGCC
>JAEUMM010000313.1 GCA_016792645.1 Alphaproteobacteria bacterium
AGCATGGTTATCCGCGTAGTGCCCCGCGATCAGCTGCGGCAGCCCCACGACCTCGAACGCATAGTCGCGCAAAGCAGTCCCGGCCTCGCTCGCATAGCCGCGATTCCAATAGGGCTCGCCCAGCCAGTAACCAAGCTCCCATTCTTCGTCGTCGCGATCGGGTCTGGTGCCGACGCCCACTCCGCCGATCAACGCGCCGTCGAGCGTAATGGCCAGCGGCTTGGACTTGGCCCCCGCCCAAAGCTCGGGTTGCTTACCGAGCCACTCGTCGGCCGCGGCTTGCGTATAGGGATAGGGCATCGTGCCGAGGTTCTTCGCGACGCGCCAGTTGTTGGCGAGCTCTACAAGGCGGGCGCGGTCACGCGCTTCCAGCTTGCGCAGCACCAAACGTTCGGTCGCTATCGGTTCGAATTCCATCGCACGTTCTCCCTTGGACGCGAGAGGGAAATAAAAAAGAGGAAGATGGCGACCATCTCCCTCTCGAACTTTGGACCGCCATCCCGTTTCACTCCGGGTGCGGTCGATATGTGGACCGTCCGGTTATTCTGCCGCCGCCATCGTAGCCGCCGGTTTTACCCAAATGACTTGTCGGCCGCGTACGTCGAGCTTGAACGACACATGACCGCCGACGAGCGCATAAAGCGTGTGGTCGCGGCCGATGCCCACGCCGGCGCCCGGGTGGAACTTGGTGCCGCGCTGACGGACGATGATATTGCCCGGAACGACCGCCTGGCCGCCGTAGCGCTTCACGCCGAGATATTTTGGATTCGAATCGCGACCGTTGCGCGACGAACCGCCTGCTTTTTTGTGAGCCATACCGCCCTCGAATCCTTAAGCCGTGATCGCGGTGATCTTCACCGTCGTCAATTCCTGACGGTGGCCACGCGTGCGATGGAAGTTCTTGCGGCGGCGCTTCTTGAAGACCTTGATCTTCTCGCCGCGCGAATGAGAAACGATTTCCGCCTGGACCTTGGCGCCGCTCAGGACCGGTGCGCCGATCGTCGTGCTGCCGCCGTCGATCAGCATGAGGACTTCGCCGAGCGCAACCGTTGCACCCGCGTCGCCCGCCAAGCGGTCGATGACCAGCGTATCGCCTTGGGCGACCCTGAATTGCTTGCCCTGGGCCTTGATGACCGCGAACATTGGAGCTGTCTTTCTTGTCTTCTAATTGAACAAGGCGACCGACGGTGTCACAACCAGTGACGCCAAAGGCCGCCCGGAAAGGGGCGCAGTTATACGTGTGGTGGCCCGCCTGTCAAGGCGGAAAGCCTTGGAATTCGGCCAAATTCATGAACTACCGCCACGCCTACCACGCCGGAAACTTCGCCGATGTCTTAAAGCACGCGCTGTTGTGCTGGATCGTGCGCTACCTGCAGCAAAAGGAAGCACCGCTCGCCCTGATCGACACGCACGCCGGGGCAGGGGTCTACGACCTGACCGCAGCCCAAGCCGCCAAGACCGGCGAAGCCAAGGACGGCATCCTGCGCCTCCTAGCCCGTGCGGACGTCCCTCAGGTGCTCGCGCCTTACCTCGACCTCGTCCGCGCCGCCAACGGGGCAGGGGCCCAAATGCGTCTCTATCCAGGGTCACCCGCGCTGATGACCGGACTGGCGCGGCCCAACGATCGGGTCGTCGCGGTCGAACTCCATCCTGAAGACGCAGTCGCGCTCAAGGAAGCCCTCTCCGCCAAGCCGCGCCTACAAATCGTGACCGGCGACGGCTACCGCACGCTACTGAAGCAAGTCCCGCCGCCGGAAAAGAGAGGCGTCGTCCTGATCGATCCGCCCTTCGAGGCGCCGGACGAATTCGAACAACTCGCAAAGGCCTTTGTCGCCGCCCACCGCAAATGGCCGACCGGCGTCTACATGCTCTGGTTTCCGATCAAGAACCCCGACGACGCGGCGCGCTTCACCGCAGAACTGGCGAACGCGCTCATTCCCAAGCTCACGCTCGTCGCCCTCGACATCGCTCGCCCCGAAGGACTCAGCGCCACGGGAATCGTTCTGTGCAACGCACCGTTCACACTGGAAGCCGAATGGCGCCCGGCGCTGGGTCAACTCGCGAACATCTTGGCGCAAGGCAACGGCCCATCGTCGCACGTCGAACGCGTTTCCGGCGACTAGGCCGCGAGTCCTTTCGCCACCAGTCGCGCGCGATACTCCTCGAACAAGTCCGAGAGCGCCCGGCCGTCGCCCTCCGTCGGCACGCCTCCCTTGGCCATGGCTTTTTCCATGGCCGCGGCCGCTTGCGCCAGAGCCGGCGCTCCGGCCATGGCGCCCGCACTCTTGAGCGAGTGCGCAATCCGGGCTGCCTCTGCGCTCGCTTTCCCGCCGCGCAGCAGTTCGGCAAGTTGTTGCAGCTTCTTTGCGGTGTCGCCGAGAAAAGTGTCGATCAACAGGCGCAGCATGTCTTCGCCCGAGTTCGCGCGGAACTTCTCGATGACCTTCCAATCGACAACCATCGCGTCAGTCGACGCATGTGCAGGCTCAAGCGACGGCCGGGCCGTGACCGTGCCGTTGAGCGCGTCGGCGATGGCCATGATGAGATCTTCGCGCCGGAATGGCTTGCCGACATGGGCATTCATTCCCGCGGCGCGGCAATTCTCGACGTCGCTCCCGAAAGTGTTTGCGGTCAAAGCGACAATCGGAACGTTTGAAGCCGGAGGAGGTAGGGCGCGGATTGCGCGCGTCGCATCAAGCCCGTCCATCTCGGGCATGTGAACGTCCATGAGAATGACGTCGTAGTTTGAGTGCCGGACCGCCTCGATCGCCTCCAAGCCGTTGCCGGCGACGTCGGGATCGATGGCGAATTTTGCCAGTACGGATTTAGCGACAAGCAGGTTTGTCGCGTTGTCCTCGACGATCAGAAGGCGCAAGGGCCTTCCCAACCCTTTGATGGTCGCGAGCGCATTCTCGACGTCTTGCGCGGAAAATCCGTTAGCACCCTCGTCGACATCTTCCGCACTAGCCACGACAAGCGGCAACTCGAACCAGAACGTCGATCCTTTGCCGGCCTCGCTGGCGAGACCGATTTGGCCACCCATCCGCTGGATCAGTTTCTTGCTGATGGCCAGGCCAAGGCCAGAGCCGCCGAAGCGCCGCGAAATCGATGCGTCCGCCTGACTGAAGCTTTGGAACATGCGCTCGATGCGGTCGGCCGCGATGCCGATACCGGTGTCGATCACGCTCACGCGCAGCATGGCAGAGCCGTCGTCGCGCGTGACGGCGCAGGCTTTGAGTGTGACGCCGCCCTTTTCGGTGAACTTCACTGCGTTGCCAAGCAGGTTCAAAACGACCTGGCGCAAGCGACCCGCATCGGCGCGTATGAATCGCGGCAAGTCCGGTGACGCTTCGGCGTTTAGTTGGATGGCTTTTGCCCGGGCGCGCGGCGCTACGATCTCGATCGAATAACCCAGAAGGGCGTGCAGATTGAACGCCAGGTTCTCCAACTCCATGCACTCGGCGTCGAGTTTAGAGAAATCCAAGACGTCGTTAATGATGCGCAGCAGGCTTTCGCCCGATTGGCGGATCGTCGAGACGCTGCGCCGCTGTTCCGGTGTCAGGTCGGTATCCATCAACACCCCGGCCATTCCCAGAACCCCGTTCATCGGCGTGCGGATTTCATGGCTCATCATGGCCAGGAACTCTGACTTCGCGCGGCTCGCGGCTTCCGCTGCATCGCGTGCGGCGGCCAGCGCCGCCTCGATGTCCTTCCGGGCCGAGATGTCGATCATGAAACTGTCGAGCCGCGGCGCCAAGCCTGGCTCGTCGTCGGTGACGCGGCCATGCTCCAGAATCCAGCGATATCCGCCGTCGGACGCCTTCATCCGGTACTCAATTTCGAAAACGCTACGCGATTGCAGAGCTTGTTCGACCGCCAGATCGTGACGCGCGACATCATCCGGATGCAGCGCCAGCGCACACAATGCCTTGGCCGGCATGCCGACGAAACGATCCGGATCCGCGCCGAACAGACGCTTACTACCGGAACTCAAATACTCCATCGTCCACACGTCGCCGAGCCTTGCGCGATAGACGAGACCGTCGAGCGCATCGAGAACGCTGTGATAGCGCTCTTCGCTTGCGGTTAGCGCGTTTTGCGCCTCGACGAGCCCCGTCACGTTGCGCGACACGCCTCGGTAGCCCAGGAATGTTCCGTCGGCGGCAACAACGGGAACGGCGTCGGTCGATATCCACGCAATATGCCCGGCTCCGATGTCGTAAGGCATAACGAGGCCCTTGAAGGGCAAGTGCTTACGAATATGTGCCATCGCCGTGTTGTAGGCATTCTCGCTGTTAGGCGTGGCCGTGTACCCGCCAAATGGACTGAAGCCGATCATGCGTTGCGGATCTTGTCGTATGGACGCAATCCCTTCGGAAACGAACGTGAATCTGAAGCGCGCGTCGGTCTCCCACATCCAATCTGAACCGATCTCGGCGAAGCTCGCGAACCGGCGGGCTTCTTCAATCCGCTCTTGCTTTGCGATCTCAAGGTTTCGTGCGGCTTGCGAAAACCGAGATTGAAGTCGATGACCGAGAACCGTGATGAAGGCGACAACGGCCAGGACCATGCTGCCGATCAGTGCCTCAAAAGCATATGTCGCGCCTAGGTCGGCGGCGCGCTGGTCGAGCCACACATCCTGCGTCTCGCGCACCAGTCCGCGCAGTTGCAGGATTTTCAGCCGGGCGCGTCGCTCCGCCCGTTCAGTCGCATGCCAATGCCCTTCGGCGTCCTGGCTGCGGCCCGCCGCGCGAGCCTTGAGGTAGGCGACGGCGTCTACACTCATTTGACGAGCGTCTTTTTCCGCTTCGGAAAGAGCCGCAAGAACGCGATCCATAGTTGCGTGCCGATCCTC
>JAEUMM010000397.1 GCA_016792645.1 Alphaproteobacteria bacterium
TCATCCTCCGTTGTCGCATAACCCCAGCGCCGAAACCGCCGCCCCGGCGTAACGAGAGCGTAGTAGAGCAACAGCAAAGCGGCCGGCACGGTCACGAGCCCCAGCGGCGTCTTCGCCTCGAAGAACAGCGCCACGTCGACACCAAAGGCCACCGCAAGCCCGCTCAGAGCCGAGATGGCCGCACTGATCCGCATCGCCGCCAATTGACCAGGCTCAAGCGGCGTCCAGACGATGGCGGGCGCGTTCATGACACAACCGTGCGCGAAACGCTGTCGCTCGTCCAGTTTCAGACTTCATTTCTGATGCGGTTCCGTGATCACGAACCGCGCGCAGGTTATGGACGGACGGAATCAGCCGCCTCCGCCGTCAAAGAGCCGGTAAGATACCGGCGCTCCCAAGACGCCACACACCGCCGCCCCTCATCCTCCCCCGCGTGCGGGCCAGGCGGACCGCGTCAGCGGTGGAGGGGGCCGACACCGCTCCCGTCAAGGAAGAAGAGTTCATGACGTGTCCCTGTAATTTGAGTAGATATCACTAGGAGGACGCCATCGATGGCCAAGAAGCTCAAGCCCATGCATCCCGGCGAGGTCTTGCGGGAAGAGTTTCTCGTTCCGCTGAAGTTATCGGCTGGCGCGCTTGCCAAGGCGTGCGGCTTGCCGCGCACGCGGATCGAGCGCCTCGCGAACGCCACACGCGATCTCCGAAAGGTCCTCGATCGCATCGAAACCGTGAACAAGGCTGCGTGACTGGCAGGAAGTTGGGAGGTTCAGAGAAGATCTTCGGGGCCTCACATCGCGCACGGACCAACTACCGTCACCCCACACCTGCGACACCCTCGTGAGGCTCCGGCCGGATTCGCCATCTGACATCTGGTAAAAGTTCGCTATTTGTTCTATACTCCTGGCGCACTCGATCTACCAATCGAACGCCTTCGGCGTTGTGACGGCAGGCTCGGCGATGTGATGGCAACGTGACGGCATTGTGATGGCAGAAACGGCGGAATTCCGCGGATGTGACGGTGTGACGGCAAGGATTGCGTGCATTTTTTCCTGGTCGGCGAGAACCCTCGCCATACCAAATCTAGCAGCGAATTAAGGAGCAGCTAAGCGGTTGAAAAATAAGAGAAAATAGCTGTGGAAGAAATTATCTTTCTCCAACGGGCTTGACGGTCTAGGGCGCAATCCTTAAATGCTCGGCCGCGCCTTAGCACTCACGCGATTTGAGTGCTAGCAGCACCCGTTTCTACCTATCCATTCGAACGCAAAAACCAGGAGTGAACCTCATGAAGTTCCGTCCGCTCGGTGACCGCGTGGTCGTAAAGCGCGTCCAAGAGGACACGAAGACCGCCGGCGGCATCATCATCCCCGACACGGTCCAAGAGAAGCCGCAGGAAGGCGAAGTCCTTTCCGTGGGCCCCGGCGCCCGCGACGAAAAGGGCGACCGGATTGCTCCGGAAGTCAAACCCGGCGACCGCATCCTGTTCGGCAAGTGGTCCGGCACGGAAGTGAAGATCGACGGTCAAGACCTGTTGATCATGAAAGAGTCCGACATCATGGGCGTGCTCGAAGGCTCCAAGAGCTCGACGAAGAAGGCGGCCTAAGAACCTAACGGTTCGGCCGCTTTTTTGTTTGCACACCCTAAGCGAGAGAGAAAATTCAAATGGCAGCGAAGGAAGTAAAATTTCACGCCGATGCGCGCGCGCGCTTGTTGCGCGGCGTCGACATCCTGGCCGACGCGGTGAAGGTCACCCTCGGTCCCAAGGGCCGTAACGTCGTCATCGACAAATCGTTCGGCGCCCCGCGCTCGACGAAGGACGGCGTCACGGTCGCCAAGGAAATCGAACTTTCGGATAAGTTCGAAAACATGGGCGCGCAGATGGTGCGCGAAGTTGCCCAGAAGACCAACGACACGGCCGGCGACGGCACGACGACGGCGACCGTTCTGACCCAAGCGATCGTTCGCGAAGGCATGAAGTCGGTGGCCGCCGGCATGAACCCGATGGACCTGAAGCGCGGCGTCATGCTCGCGGTCGAAGCGGTCGTCGCGGATCTCAAAAAGCGCTCGAAGAAGGTGAAGTCGAACGAAGAGATCGTCCAGGTCGGCACGATTTCGGCGAACGGCGACGTCTGGGTCGGCAAGAAGCTCGCGGAAGCGATGGCGAAGGTCGGCAACGAAGGCGTCATCACGGTTGAAGAAGCCAAGTCCCTCGACAGCGAACTCGAAGTCGTCGAAGGCATGCAGTTCGACCGCGGCTACATCTCGCCGTACTTCATCACCAATGCCGAAAAGATGGTGGCCGAACTCGAAGATCCGTTCATTCTCATCCACGAGAAGAAGCTCTCGACCCTGCAGCCGATGCTGCCGATCCTGGAATCGATCATCCAGACCGGCCGTCCGCTCCTCATCATCGCGGAAGAAGTCGAAGGCGAAGCCTTGGCGACCCTCGTCGTCAACAAGCTGCGCGGCGGTCTGAAGGTCGCGGCCGTGAAGGCCCCGGGCTTCGGCGATCGCCGCAAGGCCATGCTCGAAGACATCGCGATCGTCACCAACGGCGAAGTGATCTCGGAAGAGCTCGGCGTGAAGCTCGAGAACGTGAAGCTGAACCAGCTTGGCCAGGCCAAGAAGGTCCGCATCACGAAGGACGACACGACCGTTATCGACGGCTCGGGCAAGAAGAAAGACATCCAAGATCGCGTCGCTCAGATCAAGGCGCAGATCGAAGAGACGACGTCGGACTACGACAAGGAAAAGCTGCAGGAACGTCTGGCCAAGCTCGCCGGCGGCGTTGCGGTCATCCGCGTCGGCGGTGCGACGGAAGTCGAAGTGAAGGAACGCAAGGACCGCGTCGACGACGCGCTGAACGCGACGCGTGCAGCCGTTGAAGAAGGCATCGTCCCGGGCGGCGGCACGGCGCTGCTGTACGCGACGAAGTCGTTGGCGGGCATGAAGGGTGACAACGACGATCAGACGGCCGGCATCAACATCGTCCGCAAGGCGATCCAGTCCCCGATCCGTCAGATCCTCGAGAACGCCGGCGTTGAAGCGTCGCCGGTCGTCAACAAGCTGCTCGAAGGCAAGTCGTCGACGGCGGGCTTTGACGCGCAGAAGGAAGAGTACTGCGACCTGATCGAAGCCGGCATCATCGACCCGACGAAGGTCGTGCGCACGGCGCTCCAGGACGCGGCCTCGGTTGCCGGTCTCCTGATCACGACCGAAGCCATGATCGCCGAGAAGCCCGAGAAGAAGGGCGCCGGTGGCGGCATGCCCGGCGGCATGGGCGGCATGGGCGGCATGGACATGGACATGTGAAGCGCTTCCGAGCGGCCGCGTTAAGCGGCCGCCGGAAAGCTTCATCCCCGCGAAAGCGGGGATCCAGGAAAGCAGAACGAAAGGCCCCGGAGAAAATCCGGGGCCTTTTTCATGTTACGATCGGTCGATGGACTACGACCAAACCAACATGCCGGAGACCTACGACCGCGGCCGCAAGCCCGCGGAAGGCATGTTGGAGATGTGGATGGAGCGCGTCGCCACAGCGCTCGCCGGCCACGAAATCTCCGCAATCGTCGACCTCGGCTGCGGCACGGGCCGCTTCACGCAAGCCCTGGCGCGAACCTTCGATGCGAGCGTCATCGGCATCGATCCGTCCGAGAAGATGTTGGCCCAAGCGAAAGCGAAACCGATAGCCGAGCGCGTAAGTTTCGCGAATGGCGCGGGCGAACGGATGCCCTGCGCCGACGCGAGCGCTGATCTCATCTTCGCCTCAATGGCCTTCCATCACTTCTCCTCCCCGCAACGAGCGGCGAAAGAGTGCTGGCGCGTCCTGCGCAAAGATGGCGCGGTTTGCATCAGGAACAGCACGCGCGAACGATCATCGCCCTACGAAGCGTACTTCCCGAACTATCGCGTAACGCTCGATACGTTGCCCGCCGCGCGAGAAATTACTGATGCATTCGCGCTCAACGGCTTTGCGTTGCGTCATCACGAGGCCATCCCGCATCTCATGGCCAAGGACGTGACCGACCTCGCCGACAAAGCTGCTTTCCGAGCGGACACGACACTCCTGCGTCTATCGGATGATGACTTTGCGAGGGGCATGGCCAATATGCGCGCCGCTGCTCAAGCGCCGAGTGGTGCTGCGATGATCGACATCGATCTGTTCGTCTTCGCGAGGGAAGGTTAAGGCTCTTCCGCCCTGCAAGCAGATTAAGGTTCGGCGCAAAACCGGCGTTTTTCCTTAGATATTGGCGTTTGTATGAAACGCATGGCGAGGTTCCGCGTTGTAGCTCCCGATGGAAAGTGTGGGGCTTCAGAACGACGATGCGCGGCGCCTATCTGATATTGCTGATCGTTAGCCTTGCGGCGGCAATGGCGGCGTCCGCCGACTCTGCGCCGGTAGCCGCGACGACGTCGATCGCGGAGCCCGCGCCTTACACCGTGCCCAACACGCAAGTCCGCGCGGTGCATTCGGAAGAAACAGGCGCCGACTACCAACTCTTCATCGCCACGCCGCCCGACTACAAAACGTCCGGCAAGACGTATCCGGTCGTCTACATGCTCGACGCCGACTATTCGTTCGCACTCACGCGCAACATCGTCCAGCACTACGTCGAACGCAAACAACTGCCCGAGATGATCCTCGTCGCCATCGCCTATCCCGGCGCTGCTGAAAGCCTCGAGGTCTATCGCGAGAATCGCAAACGCGACTACACGCCAAGCCTAATCCCGGCAGCGAAGGCGAGCGATGCGGGCGCGGCCGAGCCCGTAGCTCAAGGCGGCGCGATCCGCTTCCGCAACTTCATCGCCAACGAAGTCGTCCCCTTTATGGCGAACAATTTCCCGACCTCCGCCGACCGCACCTTCATCGGCCATTCCTACGGCGGCCTCTTCGGCACCTACGTCCTTCTGACCGAGCCCGAACTCTTCAAGCGCTACGTCATCGTGAGCCCCTCGCTCTGGTACGGCGATCGCCTGATCTTCGGCGTCGAGCACACCACGGCAACCGACCGCCACGACATCGACCGCACGATCGAACGCCACGCCTTCTTCGCCATCGGCGGCGCCGAGACGCGCGAGGCCATGGGCGCGCCGATGGTCGAGCAACTGAAACAGTTCTATCGCAGCCTTGAACAACGCCATGATCCGGCGCTGAGCCTGGCCCTGCGTGTTTACCCTGAGGACACCCATGCCAGCGTCTTCCCTGGCGCCGTCGCCCGCGGTCTTCTTGCCGTATTTCCCCAACCCAAGTCCTAGCGCTTGAGACGCACGGCAGGATAATCTCCCCGACGTTTCAGGGACGCCGCATGCAGCACTTCATTTGGATCGCAGCCGTGATGGCCTGGCTCGCCGTCGGCGCCATGGCGCACGCCGAGCCCTACACGGTTCCCAACTCGCAAATCATCGAGCTGAGTTCGAAGCAGACCGGCGCCGACTACGAACTCTTCGTCGCGCTCCCGCTCGACTACGCCAAATCGCACAAGAGCTATCCCGTCGTCTACATGCTCGACGCCGACTATTCGTTCGCTCTGACCCGCAACGTCGTGCAGCATTTCGTCGAGCGCGAAGACCTGCCGCCAATGATCCTCGTCGCGATCGGCTATCCGGGCGCCGCGACCAACCGCGAGACCTACAAGAAGAACCGCACCCGCGACTACACGCCCGCCTACGCACCGAGCGGCGGCTACGGCACCGAATATCAGAAGGTCTCAGGCGGCGGCCCAAAATTCCGCGCCTTCATCGCCAGCGAACTGGTCCCGCTGATCGAGCGCAAGTTTCGCACCACGAACGACCGCACGGTCATCGGCCACTCCTACGGCGGCCTCTTCGCAACTTATGTTTTGCTTACCGAGCCGAACCTCTTCAAACGCTACATCATCGTCAGCCCGTCGATCTGGTACGCGAACCGCATCGCGCTCACGATGGAAGAGACGGCCGCGCAATCGGGCATCCGCCCGGACGCCCGCGTCTTCTTCGGCGTCGGTTCGCTCGAAAGCTCGGTGATGTCGGATGATCTGACGGAGATGTACCGCCGCCTGCGCAGCCGCAACAACCCGCGCCTGCAGATGACGCTGCGCATCTTCGACGCCGAGCGCCACAACAGCGTATTCCCCGCCGCCGTCACGCGCGGTCTCCTCACCGTGTTCGACAGACAAGGCACATCGCCGCCGCCGATCGAGCCCGACGCCGAAGGGGAGTAGGAATGATCCTCGATCCGACGCTTTTCGCGGCCTATCTCGTCGCCGCAACCGCGCTGGCGCTTTCGCCGGGTCCGGACACGATGTTCGTCCTCGCGTCGTCCGCGTCAGGGGGACAACGTGCCGGTGTCGCCGCAACCTTCGGCATCGCGACCGGCGGTCTCGTGCATGCGGCGCTCGCCGCGCTCGGCGTCTCCGCCCTCATCGCGGCATCGCCGGAGGCCTTCGACGCGCTGCGCATCGCCGGCGCGATCTATCTCATCTGGATGGGCTTCACCGCCTTCCGCGCTTTCATCGCAGGACTGCGCGGGCGTGCGGCGCCGCCGCCCGACACAGGCGAGAACGTTTCGTGGATCGCCTACCGGCGCGGCTTGGCGACGAACCTGCTCAACCCGAAAGTCATCGTCTTCTACATCGCCTTCCTACCGCAATTCGCGAGCCCCGCGCTTGGCCATGTACCGCTGCAAATCTTCCTTCTGGGCGCAGTACACAACCTCATTGGCGTACTGTGGCTCACCGGTCTTGCGGTCGTTTCAGGCCGCACGGCGCAGGCGATCGCCGGAAATCCGCGTGTCCGCGCCTGGCTCGACGGCGCGGCGGGCACAGTCTACATCTTGCTGGCTCTCCGCATGCTCTTCCTC
>JAEUMM010000430.1 GCA_016792645.1 Alphaproteobacteria bacterium
GTCTCGGAGGCGAACACGTACGCGCCGTCAACCTTGCCGATGACGAGCGGACGCACGCCGAGAGGATCGCGTACGCCGATCAGTTTTTTGCGCGTGAGGGCGACGAGTGAGTAGGCGCCTTCGACTTGCTTTAGCGCGTCGACCAGGCGATCGACGATTTGGCCGGCGCGCGAGGTGGCGACGAGGTGGACGATGCACTCCGTGTCCGACGTCGAATAGAAGATCGAGCCGTTGCGCACCAGGCGCTGACGCAGCGCGTAGGCGTTGGTCAGGTTGCCGTTGTGGGCGATGGCGATGCCGCCATTCGCGACGTCGGCGAAGAAGGGCTGGATGTTGCGGTTGAGCGAGCCGCCGGTCGTGGAATATCTGACGTGGCCGATGCCCGTCGGGCCTCTGAGTTTGTCGATCGGGCCGCCAACCGAGAACTGGTCGCCGACCAAACCTTCGCGGCGTTCCATGTAGAATTTGCTGTCGTCGCAGGTGACGATGCCCGATGCCTCTTGCCCGCGATGCTGTAGCGCGTGAAGCCCCAACGCGACGAAGGCGGCTGCGTCGGGTTTGCCCCAAATGCCAAAGATTCCGCACTCCTCGTGGAGCTTGTCGTCCGCGAAGGGGTTCGTCGAGATCTCTTGGTCCATTCTATGGTTTCGATGCGGAGCGTACGAGCTGGTCTAACGCGCGGCGATCACCTGCGTCATAGGCCTTACCGTTGTCCCCACCGCCCTCTTTGTTGTCGGTGTCCGTTTTGTCGACCGGCTTTTTTTGTGCCGTTGTTGCGCCTTTGTCGGCGGCCTTAGGCTTGTCGCTTTCCTGGACGTGCTCTTCTTCGACGGCTTCTGCGTCCGTCTTTTTCTTCTTGGTGCCCAACGACATGATGACGTCGGCTGTTCCCTTGACCACGGGAAGAAGCCGCGCTTCACGCACCCAGTCGGGTTGCTTGGCGCTCGGTGCGAGGGATGCATACACGATGTAGCCCAAACCTACGACCAACAATCCGCGCGCGAGACCGAACACGAAACCGAGCGAGCGGTCGAGCGGGCCGGCGCGGGAGTCGCGCACCAGTTCCGTCAGCCGGAAGCTGACGAAGGAGGCAGGGATCAGGAGCAGGAAGAAGACAGCGACAAGGGCCAAAATGTCGGCCAGCATTTCGGGCTGAAGCAGGGAACGCGCGAAGGGTTTCGTTGCCGGCCAGACGAAGACGGCGGCAAGCGCCGCGACGAACCAAGCGCTGACCGTCAGCGTTTCTTTCATGAAGCCGCGATAAGCCGCTATCAGGCCGGAGATCAACAAAATCCCCAGCACAACGAAATCAACAATCGTCAGCGGGATCTCCATGGGCGCCTGGTGAGCTGTACCATAGGTGTCGGACGTTTGGGTTAATGAAGCGTTTGCAATTGGGCAATCAGTGCGGCGACGGACGGTATCGGCGTGAGTTCTAGTCCCTTCGGTCCCAAAACGCCCGGCGGCACAAACGCGCGCTTGAAACCCAATTTCTGAGCTTCCTTCAAGCGCGCGTCGGCTTGGCCGACCGCTCTGATCGTCCCCGACAAGCCGATCTCGCCGAAGAAGACGCAGTCGTGCGGGATGACGACGCCAAGGTGCGACGACATTAGCGCGCTTGCGGCGGCCAAATCCGCCGCAGGCTCGCCGATGCGAAGGCCGCCCGCGACGTTGAGGTAGACGTCTTGCGCCGAAATTCCAGCACCGGCGCGTGCGTCCAAAACGGCCAGCACCATGGCGAGCCGGGCGGAATCCCAACCGACGACGGCGCGGCGTGGGGCGCCGTAGCTGGCTTGTGCGACCAAGGCTTGGATTTCCACAAGCAGGGGCCGCGTGCCTTCGACGCCGGCGAAAACGGCAGCGCCCGAAGCGCGCGTTTCTTTGGGGCCGAGAAAGAGAGCCGACGGATTCGCCACCTCGGTGAGGCCGCTCTCCTGCATCTCGAAGACGCCGATTTCGTCGGTCGGGCCGAAGCGGTTCTTCACCGCACGCAGAATGCGGAAATTATGGCCGCGTTCGCCTTCGAAATAGAGCACCGCGTCGACCATGTGTTCGACGACGCGGGGGCCGGCGATCTGGCCGTCCTTGGTGACGTGGCCGATGAGGAGGAGCGCGGTGCCGCGGCGCTTGGCGAAGCGGATGAGTTCTTGGCTGCAGGCGCGGACTTGGCTGACGGTGCCGGGCGCGGCTTCGATGGAGTCGGCCCAGAGCGTTTGGATCGAGTCCACCACTAAGGCTGCCGGCGGGGTGCCGCTTTCGACGGTCGTCAGAATGTCGCGCAGGCTGGTTTCGGCGGCGAGCTGCACCGGCGAGTCTTCGAGGCCGAGACGTTTTGCGCGCAGCCGGGTTTGGTCGATGCCCTCTTCGCCGGAGATGTAGATGACGGGCTTGCCGGTTTTGGCGAGCGCGGTCAGCGCCTGGAGCAGTAGGGTCGACTTGCCGATGCCCGGGTCGCCGCCGACGAGCAGCGCCGAGCCCGCGACAAGGCCGCCGCCACAGACGCGGTCGAACTCGGCGATGCCGGTTAGAAGGCGCGGCGGGGCGGGGGAGGTGCCCTTCACCGTTTCCAGCGCGATCACGCGGCCGCCGCGGGCGGAGACCTTTGAGCCTGGGATAGCTGCGGCATCGGCTTCTTCAGCCAGCGAGTTCCAGGTGCCGCAGGATTCACACCGCCCGTTCCACTTCGGAAACGCGGCGGCGCAGGACTGGCAGACATATCGGATCGCGGGGCGGGCCATGGCGGCGGAACATAGGGGGACCAAGCGATTCGGACAAC
>JAEUMM010000433.1 GCA_016792645.1 Alphaproteobacteria bacterium
ACATCCTCGTCGACGCCGAGGATCGCGAGAACGAAGGCGACGTCATCATCCCCGCCCAAATGGCGACGCCCGAGACGATCAACTTCATGGCCAAGCACGCCCGCGGCCTCGTCTGCCTCGCGCTCACGCAAGAACGCGCGCAACAACTGAACCTGCCGATGATGTCGCGCGAGAACGGCACGCAGCATCAAACCGCCTTCACCGTCTCGATCGAAGCCAAAGAAGGCGTCACCACCGGCATCTCCGCCCACGACCGGGCGCGCACCATCTCGGTCGCCATCGACGCGAACAAGGGCCAGGCCGACATCGTCACCCCCGGCCACGTCTTCCCGCTGGTCGCGCGCCGCGGCGGCGTCCTCATCCGCGCCGGCCACACCGAAGCCGCCGTCGACATCTCGCGACTCGCAGGCCTCGTGCCCGCCGGCGTGATCTGCGAAGTGATGAACGACGACGGCACGATGGCGCGCCTGCCGGACCTCGTGAAGTTCGCCCAACTCCATGGGTTGAAAGTCGGCACCATCGCCGACTTGATCGCCTACCGCCGCCGCCACGACCACTTCATCACGCGCTCGGTCGAGACGGACATCGAGAGCCACCACGGTGGCAAGTTCAAGATGATGCTCTACATCAACACGGTAGAGTACGCCGAACACATCGCGCTGGTGAAAGGCGACATCAAAGCCCCAGGCCCAGTCCTCGTGCGCATGCACGCCGTGAACTTGCTCGACGATCTGCTCGCCGTCCGCGGCGGCAAGGACGACGTTCTCTCCCGCTCGATGGAACTCATCGCGAAAGAGGGCAGGGGGGTCGTGGTCCTCATCCGCGAAAGCCGCTCGACCTACATCTCCGATTTACTCCTGCGCCAAGACCCCAAAACCGAGACAGGCCCGCGCCGCTTGAAGGAATACGGTGTCGGTGCGCAGATTCTACTGGACCTCGGCGTGCGCGACATGGTCCTGCTCACCAATTCCGCATCGAAGACGGTCGTCGGCCTCGAAGGCTACGGCCTGCGCATCGTCGGAACACGCGTCGTAGGGTCGAGCCATGGTGACTAACAAAGAGACGCCGCGCATTCTCATCGTCGAAGCGCGCTACTATGACGGCATCGCCGACGCACTGCTTGGCGGCGCGACCGCGGCGCTGAAAGCTGCTGGCGCGGAATACGAAGTGATAACCGTCCCCGGCGCGCTCGAAATCCCCGGCGCCATCGCTATGGCCTATGCCTCGGGTCACGCCGCAGGCGCAGCCTTCGACGGCTTCGTCGCGCTCGGCTGCGTCATCCGCGGCGAGACCACGCATTACGACACCGTCGCCAACGAGTCCGCACGCGGCCTGATGGACCTCACCATCTACGACCGCATCGCTATCGGAAACGGCATCCTGACCGTCGAGAACGAAGACCAAGCCTTCGCGCGCACCCGCGCCGACCGCGTGGAAGACAAAGGCGGCAACGCGGCCAAAGCCGCACTCGCGATGGTCGCGCTCCGCAGACGCTTCAGCCTAGGTCGTCGCTGATATGAGCGGACGCCCCCCTCGACGACCCAAACGCCGTTCCGAAGGCCGCTCGCGCAGCGCCTCGCGCCTCGCCGTCGTGCAAGCGCTCTATCAAATGGAACTCGCCGACCAAGACTCCGAGACCGCGCTGCGCGAATTCATCGACCACCGCTTCGGCGAAGAAATCGACGGCGATCAAGTCGCCGAAGCCGATGAGAAATACTTTGCCGAACTCATCCGCGGCGTCGTCGAACAGCAGGTCGAGATCGACAACGCGCTCGCCGGCTACCTCAAGGAATGGAAATTCGACCGCCTTGACGCCACGATGCGCGCCGTCCTGCGCGCCGCCGCGTTTGAACTGATCGCGCGTCCTGCCGTGCCCGGCCGCGTGATCGTGCACGAGTATCTGAACGTCGCCACGGCTTTCTTCGAAGAGGGCGAAGAGATCGCGTTCATGAGCGGCGTGATCAATCGCATGGCCCGCGAGCGCCGGCCCGAAGAGCACGCGCCCGCGTCCGGCGCATGACCCCCGTCAAACGCCGCGGCGAGTTCGAACTGATCGCCGAACTCTTCGCCCCGCTCTCGAAAGGCGAACCCGGCGCTTTCGCCCTCACCGACGACGCCGCCGCGCTAAAGCCCAAACCGGGCCACGACATCGTGCTGACGACCGACGCCATCGTCGCCGGCGTCCACTTCCTGCCCGACGATCCGCCCGCCACAATCGCGCAAAAAGCGCTGCGCGTGAATCTCTCGGACATCGCCGCCAAAGGCGCCAAACCGCGCGCCTATATGCTCACTGCTGCACTTCCTGAGACCTCCGACGACGCCTGGCTGAAGGCCTTCGCCGAAGGTCTGAAGCACGACCAGAAGAAATTCGGCCTGACGTTGATCGGCGGGGACACGGTGGCGACCCCAGGCCCCCTCACGCTCAGCGTCGTCGCCATCGGCGAAGTCGCGCAAGGCCGCATGCTGCGCCGCGCTCACGCCAAAGCGGGCGACGACGTCTGGGTCACCGGCACGATCGGCGACGCGGCGCTCGGCCTGCGCATCCTCAGAGGCGACGACCTGGGCCTCAGCGAAAGACACCGCGCGAGCTTGGTCGCGCGCTATCGTGTCCCCGAACCACGCGTCACGGCGGGGCAGGGGATACTGGCCATCGCACACGCCTGCCTGGACGTGTCTGACGGCCTCGTCGCCGACTGCGGCCACATGGCCAAGGCCTCCAAGGTCGGCATCGAACTCCGCACCGCCGACATCCCCCTCGCCGCGGCGACGCAAGCCGCCATCGCCAACGAGCGCGCAAATCTTACCGATCTCTTAACGGCGGGCGACGATTATGAACTCGCGTTTACGGCTGCACCCACGGACCGCGCGCGCCTCACATCCCTTGCAGCCAAACTCAAAATCCGTTTCACGCGAATCGGCAAAGTCGTGAAGGGCAAGGGCGTCCGGGTCACCGCGCAAGACGGCGCGCAACTGTCGCTCGACCGCTCCGGCTTCACCCATTTCTGAATTGGTAATGAATTAACACTTCACCGCATATTAAAGGCTAGCGTGCAAGATCGTAGTCGGGGACGGGGAGCCGACCGACATGCGATTTTTCATAGCGATGATCTTGCTGATGATCGTTCTGGGTTCTTACGCAGAGCGCGAGAAGAACGCCCGGAACGAGGGACAGCCCGCGAAGTAGTTTGAATTCGGAGGCTTGGATCCAAGTGCGCATCGCCGCGGCGCTGATGCTGCTGACGTGCCTCTTCGCGGGGCTCGCCTCCGCGTCCAGCCACGCACCCAAAAAGCCCGAAGCCGAACGCGAAAAGGGCAGCGGCTTTGCCGGCCCCCGCATCCCGGTCATCACGATGCCCGCCCTCGTCACGCCCGTCGTCGTCAACGACGAGCTCCAGCACTACGCTTTCCTGAGCGTCACGCTGGAACTCACCGGCGACGAGCACAAGCCCATGATGCTCGAGAAGATCCCCTACCTGCAGGACGCCTTCCTGCGCGAGGTTCATCGCGCCAGCGTCGCCAAAGACAACGACCCGGCGGTGCTTGACGAAGAGGGTCTCAAACAGCGCTTATTGCGCGTCAGCGCAACCGTCGTCGGCCCCAACATCGTCAAAGCTGTTGCGCTGCGGAACGTCGTACGGGGTGATCGTTAACGTCGCAGCGGCCCGACGCGGCAAATTTTCCAGCAATTCCGCGCCTTTCCAGTATTGCATGCCCCTAGGCGCTTTGGCATGTTCCGGCCTCATTTTGGCCGGGGGGCCAATCGAGTCGGCTGCATTCAAGCCGGTTTGAGCCAAGCAATCCCTCGGATCCAAGCCCGAAATCCGTCCCCCGGATTCGGACACACAATCAAAGGTCTGAGGCATATGGATACGGCGACTGGACTCTGGATCGTTTTGGCGTGCGCGGTTGCCGCGCTCGTATATGGCGGATGGGCCATCCGCTCGGTGCTGGCGGCGCCCGCCGGCAACGCGCGGATGCAGGAAATCGCCGCCGCCATTCAAGAAGGCGCGGCCGCCTACTTGAACCGGCAATACTGGACCATCGCCTACGTCAGCTTCGGCGTCATGCTCGTCATCGCCGCCGCCTTTCAAAGCTGGGTTCAGCCGTTGGGCTTTGTCATCGGCGCGGTCCTTTCCGGTGCGGCCGGGTTCATCGGCATGAACGTGTCGGTGCGCGCCAACGTCCGAACGGCCGAGGCTTCGCGCAAAGGCTTGGCGCAAGGTCTGGCAATCGCGTTCAAGTCCGGCGCCTCAACCGGCATGCTCGTCGTCGGCCTCGCCCTCATCGCCATCGCCGGCTACTACGCCCTGCTGTCGACGATCTATGACGTCAACGACGCCAAGCAAATCCGCGTCATCGTCGAAGCGCTCGTCTCGCTCGCGCTCGGCGCCTCGGCCATCTCCATCTTCGCCCGTCTCGGCGGCGGCATCTTCACCAAGGGTGCGGACGTCGGCGGCGACATGGTCGGCAAGGTCGAGGCAGGCATTCCCGAAGATGATCCCCGCAACCCCGCCACCATCGCCGACAACGTGGGCGACAACGTCGGCGACTGCGCCGGCATGGCGGCCGACTTGTTTGAAACCTACGTGGTCACCATCGGCGCAACGATGGTCCTGGCCTCGATCTTCTTCACCACCGACAGAAGCCTGATGATGCTCTACCCGCTCTTGATCGCGGGCGTGTGCATTCTCGCTTCCATCGCGGGCGCGTTCTTTGTGCGCCTCGGTCAGTCGAAGAACATCATGGGCGCCCTTTACAAGGGTCTGGTCGCCACGGCGGTCTTGTCGCTCATTCTCGTCGCCGGCGTGACGTACTGGGCCGTCGGCTTCGACCGCGTGCTCACCGCCTTCCCGGGACAACCGAACCAAGTCACCTTCAACGGCTTCACGCTGTTCCTGTGCGGCATCGCGGGCCTCGCTGTGACCGGCCTTCTGGTCTGGATCACGGAGTACTATACCGGCACCGGCTATCGTCCCGTTCGCTCGGTCGCGAAGGCGTCTGTCACGGGCCACGGCACGAACGTCATTCAGGGCCTCGCGGTCTCGATGGAATCGACCGCACTGCCGGCGCTCGTTATCGTGTGGGGTATCATCGTGACCTACACGCTCGCCGGGCTCTTCGGCATCGCGATCGCGACGACGACCATGCTGGCGCTGGCCGGCATGATCATCGCGCTCGACGCCTTCGGTCCGGTCACCGACAACGCCGGCGGCATCGCCGAAATGGCTGGTCTCGACAAGGAAGTGCGCAAAACGACCGACGCGCTCGACGCGGTCGGCAACACCACGAAGGCCGTCACCAAAGGCTACGCCATCGGTTCGGCCGGCCTGGGCGCGCTCGTGCTCTTTGCGGCGTACACGGAAGATCTGCGTCACTTCATGCAGAACGCGACCGAGTATCCCTTCTTCGCCACGGAATCGAACGGCGCGAACGTCATCGTCTCGTTCAGTTTGGCGAACCCGTGGGTGGTGGTCGGTCTCTTCCTCGGCGGCATGCTCCCGTACCTCTTCGGTGCGATGGGCATGACGGCGGTCGGCCGCGCGGCAAGCGCGGTCGTCGAAGAAGTCCGCCGTCAGTTCAAGGAAAAGCCCGGCATCATGAAGG
Organism: Alphaproteobacteria bacterium; assembly: GCA_016792645.1. Classification (GTDB taxonomy): domain Bacteria; phylum Pseudomonadota; class Alphaproteobacteria; order Micropepsales; family Micropepsaceae; genus SZUA-430. The sequence continues at coordinate 5,605 of JAEUMM010000433.1, forward strand.
GCACGGAAAAGCCCGACTACGGCCGCGCCGTCGACATGCTGACCAAAGCCGCCATCCGCGAGATGGTGCTGCCGTCGATGCTGCCGGTGCTGTCGCCGATCGTGCTGTTCTTCGTCGTGCTGCTGATCGCAGGCAAGGGCGCGGCCCTGGCGGCGGTCGGCGCGATGCTGATGGGCGTGATTCTCACGGGTCTCTTCGTCGCCATCTCGATGACCTCGGGCGGCGGCGCGTGGGACAACGCGAAGAAGTACATCGAAGACGGCCACTTCGGCGGCAAGGGCTCTGAGGCCCACAAGGCCGCCGTCACGGGCGACACCGTCGGCGACCCGTACAAGGACACGGCCGGCCCCGCCATCAACCCGATGATCAAGATCACGAACATCGTGGCGCTGTTGCTGCTGGCCGCTCTCGCGCACATGTAAGACGCTCAGGCGTCAGCCAAAAAGAAAGGCCCCGGTGACGGGGCCTTTTTTTGTTTCAGCAGTCGAAGCGGTCTTTATTCGCCGCTGCCGCCCGGACGGGTGGGCTGGTCGCGCGATCCCGGCGCGCTCGGCGGCATGGCGCCCATGTTGCCGAACATCTGCTGAAGGAAGGACATCTCTTTGCCGCGGCTCGGCGTCTCGCGATCGGCCAGTGAAATCACTTGGCCGTCTTCGATGCCATAGGTCCGCATGTCGGCAACCTTGCCGTCTTCCGTGAACTGCACCGCCAGGATCTGGCGCTTGGTCACTTCCGGCTTGAAGAACGCATAGCGTTCCTGCTCCGTCGAAATGTAGTACCAGGTCGGATCGCCGAAGGTCGCCGTGCTCGACGGCGTGCCCAGCTTCTCCTGGACGCTGTCGCGCGTATCGGCGCCGACGCGAACCGATGCGACCTTTTCGTCATCGGGAACATAGCCGCGCACGTCCCGGATGGGGGCGCAGGCCGCAACCCCGGCCAAAACCAAGGCGGTGGCGGAAACAAGCAGGCGCGATTTCATGGGGAACGCTCCAAACGCCGAACAAGGGCGGAAACAGGCTTGTTGACGTACCGCTGCGACCGCATAATTTCAAGCGGAAGCCTCCAAGCCCTCGGAAAGCCTAGGCCCTTGCGCGCACTCTTGTCCGTCTTCTCCCGCGCGCGCGACAGGTCGCGCCACGGCGCCTGGATCTACAACGCCATCGTGGAACAAGCCCGCCGCCCCCAATTCTACGAGTCGTTTGACGTCCCTGACACAATTGACGGCCGCTTCGACCTGATCGTGCTGCATGCCGGTCTCTATCTTCCGCGCCTGAAATCGGTACCGAACGAGGGCAAGGGCCTGGCCCAGGCGACATTCGACCAAATGCTGAGCAATCTTGACCACAACCTACGGGAGCTTGGCGTCGGCGACGTGACCGTCCCGAAGAAGATGAAGGGCATGGTCGAGGCGTTCTACGGTCGTGCACACGCCTATGACACGGCGCTCAAGGGCGGCGACGCCGACGCCCTACGCGCGGCGTTGCACCGCAACGTCTACCGTGGCGCAGCGATCGGCCATCCCAAACTCGACGCGCTCGCCACCTATGTGCGCGCCGCGTCCGAGGCTCTAAAGGCCGCCAACGACACCGACATCGTCGCCGGCACATTCGCCTGGCCCGCGCCATGACCCACAAGCATTACATCGAGCCGCCTGCGCCCCACGGCTTCCGCCGCCTCGTCACGGCAGCCAAGGTGGGCGAGAGCGGGTTCACGCAGACGATCGAAGCCAAACCCGAGGAATACGCAAAGATCGCCGAATACCTCGACCTCGTCGCGGTGCAGAGTCTCAAGGCCGACATCCAGCTTCACCGCTGGCGCAACAAAGGCCTGCGCGTCACCGGAAAAATGACGGCCGACGTGACCCAAAGCTGCGTCGTCACGCTCGATCCCGTCGAAGCCAAAATCGAAGCCGAGTTCGAGCGCCGCTTCGTCCCCGACGACAATCTCGAACGCGAACAGGGCGGCGAGCATGAAGTCTTCGTCGACCCCGAAGGCGAAGACCCGCCAGAACCTCTCGGCCGCGAACTCGACCTCGGCGAAATCCTCGTCGAAGAACTGTCGCTGAATCTCGATCCCTACCCCCGCAAACCGGGCGTCGAGTTCCACGACGACGCAGCGGCCGCGAGACCGCGCGAAAACCCGTTCGCCAAACTCGCGAAGCTCAGGCCGAAGCTGGTCGACAAGAACCGCTGATCAGTCGGCGCACAGGGCGTGCTGCAGCTTGCCGTCGCGCACCTCGGCAAAGCAGCCGCAAGGATCGCTGTCGCGTTGGCAGACGCCGGTCGCCGGTGACCCAGGCGCCAAGTCGCCGCCCTCATAGCGGCACTGGCCCTCGCAATCCTTCTTGTCCTTGCAGGTCTTGCCCGCGTCGGAATAGGGCTTCACGCACGACCACGTGCCCATGAGGCAGACCCGCCGCCAAGAGCCGCCCTTGTCGGTGCAAGCCTTGGCATCGCCGATCGACGTTTCCCCGCCGCCTGGAACGGTCGATTCGTCGCGGGGCGGGTCGCCTTGGGGAGACCCCGCCGGTGCACAACCGCTAAACATCAGCGTGACGGCGATCAGGAAAATGCGCATCAGACGTGCTCTCCGAAAGGGTATGAAAGCCCAACCGTTCCCCTGCGGCAACCAGCGTTAACGGCGGCAGTCGGGGCGCGGCATCCCGGGGGTTGAACTTGAGGGCAGTTTCCTATCATATCCGCGCCCTAATTCTCGGCCTGGGCCAAAAGGCGCCTTGGTTGACGCCCAAACTGCAGGAGAGGCGGCCCATGGCGGTCCCAAAAAGAAAAGTAAGCCCGTCGCGTCGCAACATGCGCCGCTCGCACCACGCTCTGTCGCGCCCCGCCTACAACGAGTGCGGAAACTGCGGCGAGCTCAAAGCCCCCCATAACGTTTGCCCCAAGTGCAAACACTATGACGGCCGCGAAGTCTTGAAAGAGAAAAAGGCGACCTAGCGCTTGGCCCCGCTCCGGGCGCATAGTTGTCCGATGTCCAATCGGCGACCGCCTCAAAGGATAGGGCTGGCGTGAACCGCGAAATCGTCGTTTCGGTTGACGCGATGGGCGGCGACAACGCCCCGCAAGCCATCATCGATGGCGTCGCGATCGCCCACCTGCGTCATCCCAAGGTCAAGTTCCTGCTGCACGGCGACCACGCGCAGCTGCAGCCGATCCTCCTCGGCAAACCGACGCTGAAGAACGTCGCGCAAGTCATGCATTGCGACGGCGTCGTCGCGATGGACGAGAAACCCAGCCAAGCCCTCCGCCGCAGCCGCAACACCTCGATGGGCCGGGCGATCGAATCCGTCGCCGCCAACGAAGCGCAAGTCGCGATCAGCGCCGGCAACACCGGCGCCCTCATGGCGATCGCCAAAGTCCGCCTGCGCACGGTCCCGGGCCTTTCGCG
>JAEUMM010000435.1 GCA_016792645.1 Alphaproteobacteria bacterium
GGCAGGCGTTGCGGAAGGCGCGGACTTTTCCGTCTTGGCCGCGCACGGCGATGAGCGGCACGCCGGCCGCTTCGCGCGCGAGGAAGGATCCGTTTTCGGGGAGCGCACCGGACGGGCAGAACGCGGCGGGGACGCGGCGCAGGACTTCGAAGTCGTTGTCGAGGCGCGTTTGCGATCGGTAGTTTTCGACGGGCTCGCGCCAGACTTCGGCACCCGCGTCCGTGGTGCCGTCGGCGATGTGTTTCAGCACGCGCGCGGCAACATGCGGATCGCTCATTGGTAAGGTCATGGCTTCCTCCCTTACGCCAGCTTTTCGCTTTGTCTTTCCCGCATCGTGCGCTCGTTTTTCGCGCGTTGCAAAGGGGGCGGATTTACCGCTACGGCGGCGCGCCGCGCCACTCGTACAGCACGTCGGGCTGGCCCGCTTCGTTGCCCGAGCCATCGCCGAATTCGAGCGGCACGAAGCCGTGATGTTCATAGAACGCGCGGGCGCGGGTGTTCACCGCGAAGGCGTAAAGCGTGAGATTTTCGGGATGGAGTTCTTTCGCTTTGGCCATGAGTCGCGTGCCGACGCCGCGGCGGTAGTGCGAGGGCAAAAGATAGAGATGGTCGATGTGCGTGCCGGCCAGCGCCATCATGCCGACGATGTGGACGCCATCGTGCGCGACCCAGACGTCGTCTTTGGTGAACACGTCTTCCCTAATGAAAGCGATGGTTTCCTCATCCGTATGGAGCGCGCGCAAGAACGGCAACGCATCACCTTGCGATGCTATGAAGACGGCCGCGACCTCGGCGGTCTCGTTCGATTTGGCTCTGCGGATTTCGACGGGCATGCGTGGATCAGTGTGCCAAAGGCTGCGGAACAAGACAGTGGGGAAGCGTCACGTTTGCGCGAGTCATACCGGTTTTCGTCTGAATATTGTTCTTGTTTTGTTCTGAGGCGTCACTTAGCCTGACAGCGATGGCGAAGAGCAAAAATATCCAGGGGTATGGCGCGCGGCCTCCCGGTGAGGAGGAGTTTGCGGCGCACCCTGGTGGCGTGAAGGGACGCGGGACGTTTTCCAACGTCAGCGGGCGGTTCGAGCGCGAGCATCGCGTGATCATCGACGATGGGTGGAGGACGTTGGATGGCGAGCCTCCAGTGCTGAAGACCTCCGTTGCGATCGACGCCACGCGCACGATCATTGCGCGCAATCAGTCGCCGGATATTTCGTTCGACCGGTCGATCAATCCCTATCGCGGGTGCGAGCACGGCTGCGTTTATTGTTTCGCGCGGCCGACGCATGCGTATTTGGGTTTGTCGCCGGGGCAGGATTTTGAGAGCCGGCTGTTCGCGAAACCGAAGGCCGGGCAGTTGTTGGCGCAGGAATTGCGCAAGGCCGGGTATGAGGTGCGGTCGATGGCGCTGGGCACCAATACGGATCCCTATCAACCGATCGACGAGAAGTATCAAGTGACGCGCGACGTGCTGAAGGTGCTGCGCGACTTCAAGCATCCGGTTGGGATCGTGACGAAGTCGAACCGGGTTCTGCGCGATCTCGATATTTTGTCCGAGATGGCTTCTATGAACCTCGCGCGGGTGGCGATTTCGGTGACGACGCTCGATCGCAAGCTGGCGCGGTCGATGGAGCCTCGGGCGCCGACGCCGGAGCGGCGGATCGATGCCATTCGCGAACTGTCGGCGGCGGGCGTGCCGACGGCGGTGATGGCGGCGCCGATGATTCCAGCGCTGAACGATCACGAGATGGAAGCAATTTTGGAGCGCGCTTATGAGGCGGGCGCGCGGCAGGCGGGGTATGTCGCGTTGCGGTTGCCGCTGGAGATCAAAGATCTGTTCCGGGAGTGGCTCGAAAACGAGCAACCGGGGCGCGCGTCGCATGTGATGTCCCTGATCCGTTCCATGCGCGGGGGCAAGGATTACGACGCCGAATGGGGAAAACGCATGAAGGGGACCGGCGTTTACGCGGAACTGATGGCCAAGCGCTTCAAACTCGCTTGCGAACGGATCGGCCTCAATAAAGAGTCGAGGCCGTTGCGGACTGATTTGTTTTGTCCCCCTCCGATGGCGGGCGATCAGTTGTCGCTGTTATGAGTTTGGCGTCGAACGGGCGCCCCTGGTGGAGGCGCCTTTTCGATGCCCAGCTTTTCGCGCGAGCGGAAGATCGACGGTCATGTCGCGGGGATCGACGAGGCGGGGCGCGGGCCATTGGCCGGGCCGGTTTATGCGGCGGCGGTGATTTTGGATCCGGCGCGGTTGCCGCGTGGGGTCGATGACTCCAAAGCGATGACTGCCGAAGCGCGCGACAAGGCGTTCGACAAGATCATGGAGCGGGCGCTGGCCGTCGGGATCGGTGTTGCGAGTGTGGCCGAGATCGACGAGATCAACATCTTGCAAGCGACGATGCTGGCCATGAGGCGGGCGACGGAGGCTTTGGCCATCGCGCCGGCGCAGGCGTTCGTCGACGGCAATCGTGCGCCCACCCTGCCCTGCCCCGTCGAGACCATCATCGACGGCGACGCGAAGTCGATGTCGATCGCGGCCGCCTCCATCATCGCCAAGGTGACGCGGGACCGGGTGATGCGCGCGCTGGACAGCGAGCATCCCTATTACCAATGGGCGCAGAACAAGGGCTACGGCACGGCCGACCACTTGGTGGCGCTCGGCTTGCTCGGCCCCACGGTCCACCACCGCCAGAGC
>JAEUMM010000478.1 GCA_016792645.1 Alphaproteobacteria bacterium
GCGGATTTTGCGCTCGACCTGAAGGACGCTCATCTCGCCCTCCATCAAGCCGAAGACCTTCTCGAGACGTTCGGCGACGCCAGTCGTTTCAAGCAAAGCCTGCTTGTCTGGGATCTTGACCGTGATGTGCGACGCGATCACGTCCGCCAGCTTCGACGGGTCGGCGATCTGCTGCACTTCGGCCTGCGATTCCGGCGGGATCTTCTTGTTGAGCTTCAGGTAGTTTTCGAACTGCGTCGACACCGAGCGCGTCAGCGCTTCGAGTTCCTTGTCGTCGCCCACTTCGTCGGGCAGCAATTCGGCTTCGACCTGGAAGAAGTTCTGGTTGGGCAGGAAGCGCTTGATACGCGCGCGCTGCTTGCCTTCGACGAGGACGCGCACGGTTTGGTCGGGCAGCTTCAACAGCTGCACCACCGAAGCCAGCGTGCCGATCATGTAGATGTCGCCCTCGCCCGGTTCGTCCTGGGCTGGGTTCTTTTGGGTGACGAGGAGAATTTGCTTTTCTTCTAGGCCCACGTCTTCGAGCGCGCGGACTGATTTTTCGCGGCCGACAAAGAGGGGGACGATCTTGTGCGGGAAAACGACGATATCGCGCAGCGGCAAGACGGGGAACACGAGAGGCGTTTTGGCGCCGTCGTCGTTGGGGGTCTGCATAGTCAACCTGCCTTTCGGTAGTAGCGTCCGGCGCTCACTTCGAAATCGCGGACCATGGGCGTTGGTTGCGCCGATGGCTTACGAATCCGGTGTAATGCCGTAATCATAACGAGTGTGAGAAGTGGAGGCGATGCATCCTCCCTTCAAGGGAACTGTCACAAGCGCCTGTTTCAGCCGTGCGGAACCGCTCAGGACGCCGCCGACGTAGCTTCGCCGCGTTTGTCCGCATAGATGAACAGTGGACGGGCACGACCTTCGGCTACTTCGCCGTTGATCACGACTTCGGTTACGCCGCGCATACCGGGCAGATCGAACATCGTGTCGAGCAGGATGCCTTCCATGATGGAGCGCAACCCACGGGCGCCGGTCTTACGCGAAATCGCCTTGCGCGAGATCGTCTTCAGCGCGTCGTCCGAGAAGGACAGCGAGATGCCTTCCATGTCGAACAGGCGCTGATACTGCTTGACCAGGGCGTTCTTCGGCTTGGTCAGGATCGACATCAAGGCATCGATGTCGAGGTCTTCGAGCGTCGCCAAGACGGGCAGACGGCCGACGAATTCGGGAATAAGGCCGAACTTCAGAAGGTCTTCCGGTTCGATCTCGCGCAGGATGGCGCCGGTGCCGCGATCGTCAGCGGACTGAACATTGGCGCCGAAGCCGATCGACGAGCCCTTGCCGCGGGCGGCGATGATCCGCTCAAGGCCTGCGAACGCGCCGCCGCAGATGAAGAGGATGTTCGTCGTGTCGACCTGCAGAAATTCCTGCTGCGGATGCTTGCGGCCGCCTTGGGGCGGAACGCTGGCCACAGTGCCTTCCATGATCTTCAGGAGGGCTTGCTGCACGCCTTCGCCCGACACGTCGCGTGTGATCGACGGGTTGTCGGACTTGCGGCTGATCTTGTCGACTTCGTCGATGTAGACGATGCCACGCTGCGCCCGTTCGACGTTGTAGTCGGCGGACTGAAGCAGCTTGAGGATAATATTCTCCACGTCTTCGCCGACGTAGCCCGCTTCGGTGAGCGTCGTGGCGTCGGCCATCGTGAAGGGAACGTCCAGGATGCGCGCCAAAGTCTGGGCCAGCAGCGTCTTGCCGCAACCCGTCGGGCCGATCAGCAGGATGTTCGATTTCGCGATTTCGATGTCGTTGGCGTTCTTGGTCTGGTGGTTCAGGCGCTTGTAGTGATTGTGCACCGCGACCGAGAGAACCTTCTTCGCGTGGTCCTGACCGATGACGTAGTCGTCGAGGACCTTGCGGATGTCGGATGGGGTCGGAACGCCGTCGCGGGATTTGACCAGAGACGTCTTGTTCTCTTCACGGATGATATCCATGCAGAGTTCGACGCACTCATCGCAGATAAAAACCGTCGGGCCGGCGATAAGTTTGCGGACCTCGTGCTGGCTCTTGCCGCAGAACGAGCAGTACAGAGTGTTCTTGGAGTCACTGCCGCTCTTGCTCATTCTCACGTCCCTCTAGCAGCACCGATAATCATAAACCCAAGCCCGTGCCGTTTCCGGCCAAAAGCTCGGGGTACACCCTTCTAAGCCAAACGCGTGCCGAATCCCCTACGCGCCCGCCTCCCGGGGCAATTCGAGCATGCTAGACGGCCACGGATCAAGAATTCATTAATCGCGGGTGTGGCCTGGAACACGCGCAATCTGCCCGGGAATCAGTCAGATTTGGCAGGGTCCATCCCGATGGGGCGTTTGGTGAATACCTGATCAATCAAGCCGAAAGTTCTAGCCTCTTCGGCGGTCAGGAAGTAGTCGCGGTCCAAAGCCTTTTCAATTGCTTCAACGGGTTGCCCTGTGTGGCGCGCGTAGATCTCGTTCAGGCGGCGCTTAAGCTTCACGATTTCCTGAGCGTGGCGCGCAATATCGGTGGCTTGGCCCTGTGCGCCGCCGGATGGTTGATGCAGCATCACTCGCGAATTCGGCAGGGCGAAACGCTGCCCTTTTTCCCCAGAGCAAAGGAGGAGGGAGGCGGCCGACGCTGCCTGACCGATGCAAAGCGTCGCCAAAGCGGGACGGATGTACTGCATGGTATCGTAAATAGCCAAGCCTGCCGTCACCAACCCGCCAGGCGAGTTGATGTACATCGAGATCTCTTTCTTCGGGTTTTCAGCCTCGAGGAACAGCAGCTGAGCGGTCACCAACGTCGCGACCGTGTCGTCGATCGGCCCGGAAACGAAGATGATCCGCTCCTTCAAGAGTCGCGAATAGATGTCGTATGACCGCTCGCCCCGCGATGTCTGCTCCACCACGTACGGCATGTAGTAGTTGGCGTAAACTTCGCGGGGGTCTTTCATAAGTGTGCCTCTGGCGGCTTGTTTGCCGCGTTCGTTGAGTTAGTCGGCCTTCAGGATTTTCGCCAGGTCGTCCGGGTCCTTGAAGAGATCCTCGCGACTCACCTGCTTGTCCTCAATTTTGACCTGGCCGGTGAGAAAGTCGACGACCTTGTCTTCGAAGATCGGTGCGCGGAGCTGAGCGACCGCGTCGGGATTGTTGCGGTAGATCTCGAAGATCCGCTGCTCCTGGCCGGGATATTGGCGAGCTTGAGCCACGACGGCGCGGTTCAGCTCGTCCTGCGTCACCTCGACCTTGTTGACGCGGCCGAACTCCGACAGCACCAGGCCAAGGCGCACGCGACGCTCAGCGATCTTGCGGAACTCGGCGCGAAGTTCGTCTTCCGACTTCGACTTGTCTTCCTCAGCCATGTTGCCGGATTTGATGTCCTGCTCGACCTGCGTCCATATCTGCTTGAACTCAGCTTCCACCATGCCAGGGGGGAGTTCGAAGCTATGCACGGAGTCAAGCGCATCGAGCAGCGCGCGCTTTAGGTGTGCGCGGCTCGCACGGCCAAACTCCGCGGCGAGTTGCGCTTGTGCGGCTTCGCGGAGCTTGTCGAGGCTTTCGAGGCCGAGTTTCGTGGCCAGGCTGTCGTCCACTTCGGCCTCGATCCCGCGGCGCACTTCCTTCACCGTCACGTCGAATTCAGCGAACTTTCCGGCCAGGTTGGCCGACGGATAGTCGGCCGGGAACGTCACCGTCACGAGCTTCGTCCCGCCGGCCTTCGCGCCCTTCAGCTGATCTTCGAAGCCCGGAATGAACGAGCCGGAGCCGATGACGAGTTCGGCGTTTTCAGCGGTGCCACCTTCGAACGGTACGCCGTCGATCTTCCCGACAAAATCGATCAAGAGTTGATCGCCGTCTTGCGCCGCGGCGTCGTCGCCCTTTGGTTCGTACGTGCGCTGCTGCGATGCGAGGCGCTTGAGCGATTCATTGACGCTCTCCTCGTTCACGTCGGTAGTCGGACGCGTGAGCGAGATCGACGACAGCTCGGCGAGCTTGAAGTCGGGCATCAGGTCGATGCCCATCGTGAAGATCAGGTCTTCGCCGCCGTTGATGACCTGCTCAAACTGGCTGACCATCTGGATTTGCGGCGACATCGCGGGGCGCAGCGAACGCTCCTCCACGGCCTTTTGGCTGGTCTCGGCGACCGCCTCTTGGACGATTTCGCCCATCATCGATTTGCCGAAGGTTTTGCGCAGATGCGCGACCGGAACCTTGCCGGGGCGGAAGCCCTTTAAGTTCACCTGGTCTTTCATGCCTTGCAGCCGCGTCATCAGCTTGTCGTCCAGATCGCGCACGCCGACCGTGATGCGGAATTCGCGGCGGAGCGGTTCGTGAACCGTTTCGGTAATTTCCATGGCCTTCAGAGTCCTGCCTTCGTTCGTCGTGTTGACGGAACTCGGTCTTCTAGGGAAAGCGCGCGTTGGTGCGGGCGGAGGGACTTGAACCCCCACGACTTGCGCCGCTGGAACCTAAATCCAGTGCGTCTACCAGTTCCGCCACGCCCGCCTAACCGCTGGCGTGCCTACCCAATAAAGACAGCCGGCACTGTCTTCCTGCCGGTGTTCCTGTCGGTAAATGAGGGCCGTGTCTATAACAGGCGACCTCAGAAACGCAAAGCCCGCCCGAGGCGTTCGTTTTGCGCCGAAATCAATGCTCGCGGCAGGAGATCGGCGAGGTCTTCCGCAATCAGTCCGGGGCCTGCGATTCTGCCGCAGACGCCGTGCAAGTACGCGCCGGTTCTTGCCGCGTCGAACGCGTCCATGCCCTGTGCCAACAGGCCTGCGATGATTCCGGCCAAGGCGTCGCCCGAGCCTGCCGTTGCGAGATCTGGTGGTGCGTTGGTGTTGACCACGGTTTCGCCGTTGGGCTGGGCGATGACGGTGTCGGGGCCTTTGAGAAGGACGACCGCTTTCGCCTTTTGCGACGCTGCGCGTGCGGCATCGATGCGGTTGGTCGATCCGGCGAGCAGACCTGGA
>JAEUMM010000486.1 GCA_016792645.1 Alphaproteobacteria bacterium
AACGAAGGCCACGTATCCGACGAAGACGCGAGTTCGATCAACTACGACGAACTGCTGAAGTCGATGCAGGAAGATACGACCGCAGCGAACGACGAACGCGTGAAGGCCGGCTATGAGCCGATCTCGCTCGTCGGCTGGGCACAGTCGCCGACATACGATGGCGCCGAGCACAAGCTGCATTGGGCCAAGCATCTGCAGTTCGGGACGAGTTCGCACACGCTGAATTATTCGATCCGGGCGTTGGGACGGACGGGCGTGCTTGAAGTGAACGTTGTCGGCGATATGAAGCAGCTTGCCGACATCAACGCTCAAGTGCCCAAGATGTTGACGATGGTGTCGTTCGTCGAAGGCAACCGTTATGCGGACTTCAAGGAAGGCGACGCGACGGCCGCCTACGGCATCGCGGCGCTGATTGCCGGCGGCGCGGCGGCGAAGGCCGGGTTGTTCAAGGGGCTCATCGCGCTGTTGCTTGCATCATGGAAGTTCATCGCGATCGGCGTCGCGGCTGTCGGCGGCATGATTTGGCGGATGTTCAGTAACCGCAAAGAGCCGTCGGCCTAGCGTTTTTTGAAAGCGACGATTTCGCCGTTGCGCGTCTCGGTCGATAGGCCGAGCGCCACGATTTGCGGGGCCACGTCTTCCGGCGTGGGCAGCGTCATCGGATCTTCGCCGGGGAAGGCTTTGGCGCGCATCCCTGTGCGGACGGGGCCGGGGCTGAAGAGGTTGGCGCGAACTTTTGTTGTCGCGCATTCGGCGGCATAGGTTTTGATCAGGACATCGAGCGCGGCTTTGGTGGCGCTGTAGACGCCCCAATAGGCGCGGATGTTTGTGGCTGCGCCTGATGTCACGAAGATCGCGCGGCCGGCGTCGCTGGCTTTCAGCAGCGGGTCGAGGAATTGGATGAAGCGCAGGTTGGCGTTGACGTTCACGTCGACGGCTTCGACCCAGTCCTTCGGGTTGATGTTGGTCACCGGCGTCAGGGGGCCGCCGAGAACGCCCGCGTTGCCGATCAGAATATCGAGTTTCTTCCAGCGTTCTGCGATGGCACCGGCGAGGCGCGGGAAGGCTGCGCCGTCTTTCAGGTCCATCGGCACCAGCGTCGCTGAGCCGCCGGCTTTGACGATTTGATTGTCGAGTTCTTCGAGCGCGCCGGTCGTGCGCGCAATCGCAATCACGTGTGCGCCTTCGCGCGCGAGTTCGAGCGCGACGGCGCGGCCGATGCCGCGCGAGGCGCCGCTGACGAGCGCGACGCGATTGGTGAGGCGCTGCGTCATACGGCGAGCAGCGAGAGCTGGCCGCCGTCGGTTTCGCTGTCGCGGTCTGTGAGGGCCGTCGGGTAGTCGCCGGTGAAGCAGGCGTCGCAGTAGCGGGTCGCCTTCGCGTCGCGGCGGGCGTGGCGCAAGGCGCGGTAGAGGCCGTTGATCGAGATGAAGTGGAGGGAGTCCGCTTCGATGAAGCGGCACATTTCGGCGACGGTGTAGTTGGCGGCGAGGAGGTTTTTCTTTTCGGGCGTGTCGACGCCGTAGAAGCAGCTGTCTGTCGTCGGCGGGCTCGCGATACGCATGTGGACTTCGGCGGCGCCGGCGTCGCGCACCATCTTGATGATCTTCTTCGACGTGGTGCCGCGAACGATGCTGTCGTCGATCAGTACCACGCGCTTGCCTTTGAGGCGCGCGCGGTTGGCGTTGTGTTTGAGGCGGACGCCGAGATGGCGGATGTGGTCGCTGGGTTCGATGAACGTGCGGCCGACGTAGTGGTTGCGGATGATCCCGAGTTCGAAGGGGATGTTCGACGCTTCGGCGAAACCGATCGCGCCGGGGACGCCGGAGTCGGGGACGGGCACCACCATGTCGGCTTCGACCGGGGCTTCGCGCGCGAGTTCGGCGCCGATGTTCTTGCGCACTTCGTAGACGCCTTGGCCTTCGATCATGCTGTCGGGTCTGGCGAAGTAGACGTATTCGAAGATGCAGAAGCGCGGGCGTTGCGGCGGGAAAGGCTTGTAGGATTGCAGGCCTTCGTCGGAGATCACGACGATTTCGCCGGGTTCGACTTCGCGCACGAACTCCGCGTCGATGATGTCGAGCGCGCAGGTCTCGGAGGCGAACACGTACGCGCCGTCAACCTTGCCGATGACGAGCGGACGCACGCCGAGAGGATCGCGTACGCCGATCAGTTTTTTGCGCGTGAGGGCGACGAGTGAGTAGGCGCCTTCGACTTGCTTCAACGCATCCACGAGGCGGTCGACGATTTGGCCGGCGCGGGAGGTGGCGACGAGGTGGACGATGCACTCCGTGTCCGACGTCGAATAAAAGATCGAGCCGTTGCGCACCAGGCGCTGGCGCAGCGCGTAGGCGTTGGTCAGGTTGCCGTTATGGGCGATGGCGATGCCGCCGTTGGCGACGTCGGCGAAGAAGGGTTGGATGTTGCGGTTGAGCGAGCCGCCGGTGGTCGAGTATCTGACGTGGCCGATGCCGGTCGGGCCTCTCAGTTTGTCGATCGGGCCGCCAACCGAGAACTGGTCGCCGACCAAACCTTCGCGGCGTTCCATGTAGAATTTGCTGTCGTCGCAGGTGACGATGCCCGATGCCTCTTGCCCGCGATGCTGTAGCGCGTGGAGGCCTAGGGCGACGAAGGCGGCTGCGTCGGGTTTGCCCCAAATGCCAAAGATTCC
>JAEUMM010000023.1 GCA_016792645.1 Alphaproteobacteria bacterium
TGCGGCTCCCATTCGGCCGGCATAAAAAGCCCGTCGCGCACGGGACAACGGTCGTCGGCGTCAAGACGTTTTGTCATGGGACCCAATGTCTATCAGTCGTTGCGCGAAGGCGGCCGATTTGCGAGTTTCAAGGTTCTCGCACGGCAGATCGCCTTTCGCAAAGGGACGGAAAAATGACCGGACGCGTCGACGCACGCCTCAAGGAACTCGATATCACCCTACCGAAAGCGCTCGCGCCGGTGGCGAACTATGTGCCGTTCGTGATCACGGGCAATCTCGTCTTCATCTCGGGCCAAGTGACGATAGGACCGAACGGCCTTGAGTATGTCGGCGTCGTCGGCAAGGACTTCACCGTCGAACAAGGCCAAGCAGCCGCACGCTTGTGCGCGCTCAATGTCATCGCACAGCTGCGCGAAGCCTGCGGCGGCAACCTCGACCGCGTGAAGCGCTGCGTAAAAGTCACGGGCTTCGTCAACGCTGTCCCCGGCTTCGCCCAGCATCCGGAAGTCGTCAACGGCGCATCGGATCTCTTCGGCCAAGTCTTCGGCGACGCCGGCAAGCATGCGCGCGCCGCCGTCGGCGCGGGCTCGCTGCCGCGCAACGTCGCCGTCGAAGTCGAAGCCATCTTCGAGATCGCGTGAGAGCGAGGCCGGCGCGATGACCACCTCGCCGGCCGCCCGCCTCATCGACGGCCTTAGCGAAGTCGCGCCCGAAACATGGGACGCCCTCGCAAACCCGCCGGGTCAGCCCGCGAATCCCTTCGTCAGCCACGCGTTCCTCTTGGCGCTCGAAGAAAGCGGCTCGGTGAGCGCGGAGACCGGCTGGCAACCCGCGCACGTCATCGTCGAAAACAAAGGCGCGATTGTCGGCGCCGCGCCGATGTACGTGAAGAACCACTCCTACGGCGAGTACGTCTTCGACCACGCCTGGGCCCAAGCCTTCGAACGCGCCGGCGGCGAGTACTACCCAAAGCTCCAAGTCGCCGTACCGTTCACGCCGGTCACCGGCCCGCGCCTGCTAACCGGCGGCAACACCGTCGCGCGCGAAGCACTGGCGCAAGCGATGATGGCGTTCGCGAAACGGCTGGAAGTCTCCTCGCTCCACATCACCTTCCCGACCGCAACGGAATCAAGCGCGCTCGCCGCGCACGGCTTCCTGGAACGCCACGACCAGCAATTCCACTGGCACAACGAAGACTACGCGGACTTCACCGGCTTCCTCGCCGCGCTGTCCTCGATCAAGCGCAAGAACCTCCGCCGCGAACGCGCCCAAGCAGCTGCGAACGGCATCGACATCGAATGGATCACCGGCAGCGACATCAAGGAACTGCACTGGGACGCCTTCTTCGCGTTCTATATGGACACAGGCTCGCGCAAGTGGGGCACGCCCTACCTCACGCGCAAGTTCTTCAGCCTCGTCAGCCAAAGCATGCCCGACCAGATCCTGCTGGTGCTGGCCAAACGCAACGGCCGCTACATCGCGGGCGCTTTGAACTTCATCGGCAGCGACACGCTCTACGGCCGCAACTGGGGCGCCATCGAACACCACCCCTTCCTGCATTTCGAAGTCTGCTACTACCAAGCGATCGAATTCGCGATCACCAAGCGCCTGAAGGTCGTCGAAGCCGGCGCGCAAGGCGCACACAAGCTGGCACGCGGTTATCTCCCCGCCCGCACGAACTCGCTGCACTGGATCTCACACCCCGGCCTGCGCGACGCCGTGGCGCGCTATCTGAAGGAAGAACGCCGCGCCGTCGACGAAGACATCCAGGCACTGACCGAACACGCGCCGTTCAGAAAAACAGACCCGCTCTGAAGGAGACAACCGTGGCCTACGACCCCAACAACATCTTCGCCAAAATCATCCGCGGCGAAGCCCCGTGCTTCAAAGTCTACGAAGACGACCACACCCTCGCCTTCATGGACATCATGCCCCAAGTCGAAGGCCACACATTGGTGATCCCAAAGGAGGGCGCCGAGTCGATCTTCGACCTAAGCCCCGACGGCGCCGCCGCGATGATCAAAACGACAAAGAAAATCGCCGCCGCCGTCCAAGAAGTGACGAAGGCCCCCGGCATCCTGTTAGCGCAGCTCAACGGAGCCGCCGCCGGCCAAACCGTCTTCCACATCCACGTACACGTCATGCCGCGCTATCACGGCATCGATCTCAAGATCCACGCCGCAGCGAAGGCCGACTTTGAAAAACTGAAAGCGCTGGGCGCCAAAATCGCGGCGGCCGTGAAGTAGGCGGGCGCGACTAGGTCGGAATGACCATGATCCGCATTTTCCCGCCTTCGGGCGTGAAGGTGACGGAGAACTTGCGTATGAGGTCGCACGCCGACGCCGACCAGGACTCCGTCCACGCCTGCCCCGGCCGCCGCGCCTTCGTCACCGACGCTTCGACGAGATACGCACGCTCATCGCAATTCGAATGTGCGGCGCGGCTGTTTGCTTCGCGCAGCACCATACGTGTCGCGTCCTGTTGATGCTTGAGACCCGCCGCCGAACTCCCCGGCACGCTGACGCGCAGGTCCGCCGGCGATGCGCCACGCGGAAACAGGAACACGTTGTGCATGCGTGGCGTCCAGCAGCCCTTGCCCTGCACCTGAATGCGCCAGACGCCGGGTTGAGCCGTATCGACGCGCCGCGACGAGTCGTTGATGTCGACATAGTCGGCGCCGGCGAACTCGAAGATGCGCTGCATCCCGCACGGCGGCGCGATCAGTCGGTCCAGGCTGCTCAACTTCACAGCGATCCGGCTCGCCATCTGAGCCACCGTCTCGCCGCGCGCGAGCAACTGAGGAAAGTTGCCGCGGATCGTCACGTCCTCATTCTTCGGCTGTGCCTGCGCCAGACCGGCGAGGCACAC
>JAEUMM010000046.1 GCA_016792645.1 Alphaproteobacteria bacterium
CGTTCCGCATTTGCCGGCGCCCAGGACAAACGAGTTGGGTGCACGGCCACCCTCCTCGCGCTTCGGACGGCGCCACAGCTGGGAGATAGAAGGCAAGGCATGCGTGCCGGCGTCCGAGACGTCCAGGTTCTTCCAAAGCACGACGCCCTGCGTTAAGGCGAGAGCGCGGCCGCCGGTCAACACGTGCCAGCCGTCGTGCGTTCGGAAGGCGATGAGCCGGTCGTATTCGGCGTCGGCCGGCAGCGTGTGAAAGGGAACCTGCACCGCGAGCGGGGTGTGGAACGGCGCGGCCCCGATATCGGACCGCCATGCTTCCGCGTCGATGAGGCGCCCCGTCGTGACCCGTTCGTCGAGGTTGGTGAGACTCATGGCAGTTTTATGGTTTCCGAGGGGCCAGCTGCGTCGCTTATTAAACGCGGTGCCGGTCGCAAAACTGTGCCAGGTGCGCTAGGCAATTGTTCGAAGTTGGTTGCAGATTTTGCGCGTGATACATTTTGCGACAAAATTAGTGGTGATTTCGGCGAGGCCGGTGTGGTGCCATGGTGCGCATGACGGTTCAACGCACGCCGCACGACCCTTCCGTCGCCATAGAATCAGCAACTTCGCTAAAATCCGTGTACGGAGAAATCCCACGCTTGACCGCGCAACCTCACATATTGGTGGTTGACGACAGCCGCGACATTCGCGAGCTGCTTGTCCGCTATTTGGAGCAGAACGGGTTCCGCGCCAGTGCGGCGCCGGGCGCCGATCAGGCACGGCGCATGATGAAGACCAGCGTGTTCGACCTTGCGGTGCTGGACGTCATGATGCCGGGCGAGGACGGTTTGAGCCTGTGCCGCAGCCTGCACTACGATTCCGATTTGCCGGTGATCATGCTGACGGCGCGGGGCGAGGACGTGGACCGTATCCTGGGCCTCGAGATGGGCGCCGACGACTACATCGCGAAGCCGTTCAATCCGCGTGAGCTTGTCGCGCGGATCGGGGCCGTGCTGCGGCGCGCGAACTCCATGCCCAAACGCGGCGCGGCGCGGGGCGGTCTTATTCAGTTCGACCGGTGGTCGCTGGACTCGGCGCAGCGCGAGCTCACCGGGCCCGACGGCACGATCGTCCCTTTAAGCTCCGGCGAATTCCGACTGCTGCTTGCGTTTATCGAGCGGCCGAATGTTTCGCTCTCGCGCGATCACCTTCTGGACATCACGCGCGGACGCAACGCCGAACCCTTCGACCGCAGTATCGACAACGCCGTTAGCCGTCTGCGCCGCAAGATCGAAGAAGATCCCAAGGCGCCGCGTCTGATCAAGACGGTTTGGGGCGGCGGCTACGTGTTTACCGCCGCCGTCGGCGAGCGATGATCCCTCAGATTCGCGTGCCTCTGTGGCTTGAGACTGCGGCGGCGATCGTGCTGGCTTTGGTGGTTTCAACGGTCGCCACCGTCGTCACGTTCCAAGCGGACGAACGGTCGCGCACGCTTGAAACCAACGTCGAGAATCTCTTCGAGCGCGTTGCCGACGCCGTGTCGGCGCTGGAGCAGGCGCCGGAGGAACTGCGGCCGGAGCTGCTTCGCTCGTTCTCACGTATCACCCGGCATCTTACGATGGACGCCCAGCCGCTCGTGGGGACGAACGACGCGCGCGACAAGGCGGCGGAGGCACGGGTCGCGGCACTGCTGCGGCCTTCGGTGCGGCGCGACGTGCGCGTGCGCCGGGTCACGGATGCGGAGGCGGCGAAGTTCGACGACGATTTGCCGCCACGCGAGATCTTCGCTGCGACTTCGTCGATCGACGTCGGGCCCGTCACCATGATCTTGTCATTCAATATGGGCCCAGCGGGATGGCTCAACGTGCGGTATCTCGAACCTTTAATTCCGTTTCGCTATAGCGCGCCGCTGATTTCGGGGTTGGTCGCTGCGGCAGCGACGATTCTGGCGACGTGGTGGGCGCATTCGCGCTTCGCAAAACCCTTGCAGAATTTGACGGAGGCGGCGACGGCGTTGCGGCGCGGTGAGCCGGTTCCGGATATTCCCGAAAGCGGACCGCAGGTGGTGCGTGCGGCGACGCGGTCGTTCAATGCGATGTCGCAGCGTCTGACCGCGACGCTGGAAAACCAGCGATCGATCATGACGGCGGTGGCGCACGATCTGCGCACGCCGATCGCGTCGATGCGCTTACGCGCGGAGTTCGTCGCCGACGAAGAAGAGCGGACGCGGCTGCGCGAGACGCTGGACGAGATGCAGACGATGACCGAGGCGGTGCTCTCGGCGGCGCGCTCCGACCGCACGGGCGAGACGGCGCGACCCGTGGATTTGACCGCGCTGGTCGAAAGTCTGGCCGACGACATGAAAGAGACCGGTGGGGACATCGTCTTCCAGCCTGGCGGCGCCGTGCGTTGCGTGTGCCGGACCAACGAGGTTCGCCGCGCGGTGCGCAATCTGATCGAGAACGCGCTGCGCTATGGCGTGCGGGCGCGCGTGGCCGTCGGCATGGAGCGCGAGTTCGCGGTGATCAGCGTCGACGACGACGGGCCGGGGATTCCGGCGGGCGACATGGAACGCGTGTTCGAACCTTTCGTGCGGCTGGAGGCCTCGCGAAGCGCGCAGACCGGTGGCTATGGGCTTGGCCTTTCGATCACACGCTGGATCGCGCGCGGACATGGGGGCGACGTGTTCCTGCGCAACCGCACCGAGGGCGGCTTGAGCGTCGTCGTCCGGTTGCCGCTGCAGGGATAGTCCTCACGCGCCTTGCGTGTCGGGCGGCGTCGCCTGGCGGTTCTGCGCCTCGCGCTCGGTCGCGATGGTGCCGATCTTGGTGCGCAGTTCGGGGTGACGCTCGATGAAGTCGAGGAAGTCGCGGCGTTCCAGCACCAGAAGCTGGCAGTAGTCGATCGCGGTGACGTCGGCGTTGCGCGGCGCACCGGAGAGCAGGCCCATTTCGCCGAAGAAATCGCCGGCGGTGAGTTTGATCTTGCGGTCGGAGATGGAGACTTCGACCGAGCCCAGCGAAATGAAGAACACTTCGTTGGCCGGGTCGCCTTTGCGGATGAGGCGATTGCCGGGCTGTGCGGTGCGCGGCTTGAAGAGCGCGACGAGTTCGGAGCGCCGCGCGTCGTCGAGTCCGGAGAAGATCGGGAATTTCGCGGCGAGTTCGGTGGGTGGCAGAGGTACCGGTGCGCGCGCGGCGCGGCGGGCTTCGAGTTCGCGCTCGAGCGTCACGAGGCGCGCATCGGTGCCGGGTTCAAGGCGTTTCGACAGCGTCGGATGTTCGGCGAACCAGCGGCCGATCGGTTTGATGAGCGCGAAGGCCGCGGGGTTTAGCGTCACGGACAGAAGGGCGCCGGCTAGGATGAGATCTCGTCCTTCCTCGGGCATGAGCCCTAAGCCGATGCCGAGGCTTGCCAAGATGAAGGAGAATTCGCCGATCTGCGCGAGGCTGGCGGAGACGATGAGGCCCGTCGAAATCGGGTAGCCCAGCAACAAGACGATGATGAAGGCCGCGATCGATTTGCCGATCAGGATGATGAAGAGGACCGCGACGACGGCCCACGGATCGCGCACGATGATCGTGGGGTCGAATAGCATGCCGACCGAGACGAAGAACAGGACCGCGAACGCGTGCTGCAGCGGCAGCGATTCCGCGGCGGCGCGTTGGCTGAGGTCGGAGTTCGAGAGGACGAGGCCGGCGCAGAAGGCGCCGAGCGCGAAGGACACGCCGAAGATCTGCGCTGCGCCGAAAGCGATGCCCAGCGCGATCGCCAGGACTGAGAGCGTGAAGAGTTCGTGCGAACCGGTACGCGCCACACGCGCCAACAGCCACGGCACGACGCGGGGGCC
>JAEUMM010000284.1 GCA_016792645.1 Alphaproteobacteria bacterium
CGTAGCGGCGGATTCGCCGAGCGCGGCAAGACCTTCGCGGGTGCAGCCGACAATGGTGGTGCGCTTCATGAAGTCGAGCACGGAGAGGCCCGACGAGAAGCGGGCGGAGCGCGCGGTGGGCAGCACGTGGTTGGGGCCGCCAATGTAGTCGCCGATGGCTTCTGGCGTGTGCGCGCCTAAGAAGATCGCGCCGGCGTGGCGGACGCGGTCCATGATCGGTTTCGGATCGGTGACGCAGAGCTGCAAGTGTTCGGCGGCAATGCGGTCGGCGAGCGGCGGCGTGTCGTTGAGGCTCTTCACCAGAATGATCGCGCCGTGGGCTTGCCAGCTGGCGCTCGCGATTTTGGCGCGCGGCAGGACGGCGAGTTGGCGGTCGACTTCTTTTGCGACGGCGTCGGCGAAGGCGGCGTCGTCGGTGATGAGGATGCTTTGCGCGGCTTCGTCGTGTTCGGCTTGTGCGAGGAGGTCGGCGGCGATCCACGCCGGATCGTTCGCTTTGTCGGCGATGATCAGGACTTCCGACGGGCCTGCGATGGAGTCGATGCCGACTTGGCCGAAGACTTGGCGCTTGGCCGCGGCGACGTAGGCGTTGCCGGGGCCGACGATTTTGTCGACGGGGGCGATGGTCTTGGTTCCGTAGGCGAGCGCCGCGACGGCTTGCGCACCGCCGATGCGGTAGATCTCGGTGACGCCTGCGAGATCGCAGGCAGCCAGGACGAGCGGGTTCAATTTGCCGTCGGGTGCCGGCGTTGCAGCGACGAGGCGCTTTACGCCGGCGATCTTGGCGGGGATCGCGTTCATGATGACGCTGGAGGGATAGGCCGCGAGGCCGCCGGGAATATAGAGGCCGGCGGCGTCGACTGACGTCCAGCGGGCGCCGAGGGTTACGCCGGTGTCGTCCGTGTACAGATCGTCTTGCGGTTTGTGACGCTTGTGGAATGACTCGATGCGTGACGCTGCCAGTTTCAGCGCGTCGAGCGTTGCCTTTGGGACGGCGGCTTTGGCGGCGGCCACTTCGGCGGGGCTTACGCGCAGGTTCTGCGCGGTGAGGTCGAAGCGGTCGAAGCGTTTGGTCGTCTCGTAGAGCGCATCGTCGCCGCGGGCGATCACGTCGGCGATGATCGCCGCCACCGCTGAGCCAACGTCGGCCGCGGTTTCGCGCTTCTGCGCCAGCAATTGCGTGAAGCGGCCGGCGAAATCGGGGTGCGTGTTATCGAGGCGGACGGGCATGACCCCTACTCATTAGCCCAACGGCTCGTCCGCTTCGACTCCGTGGCCGGGGCGGTGGGGGGTTGGCCAGGGGGCGCTGACGTCGGTGAGCCAGGCGTCGAGGCATTCGACGTCGAGCTTGATGGCGCCGCCGCCGGCGAAGGTCATTTTGATCGTGCCGGCCGGTTCGCTTTGGGGCTCGAAGGCGAGCGTCAGGAGTTCGGCGACGGCTTCCTTGGCGCCGAGCCTCAGACCCTGCGTTTGCACGCGTTGGACGCCGTCGAAGTGCAGCGCGGAGCGGACGCGGCGGTACCCGTCGTCGGCCTTGGGGCCTTCGCCTTTGTCGTCTTCGACGTCTTCCCACATGAAGCGGTTCAGCATCATGGCGAAGCGGCGCTTTTGCGGCTGATAGGCCATGTCGCCGACTTGGGCGATCGCGTCCTGCAAATGCGCGGCGATGACGCTCAAGTCCATGGCGTCGATAGCGCGGAGCCTGAGTGCCGTCATGCCGTCTGTCAGCCCTTCACGCGCTTGATGTCGGCGCCGAGGGCCGAGAGTTTTTCTTCGATGCGCTCGAACCCGCGGTCCAAGTGGTAGACGCGGTTGACGACGGTTTCGCCTTCGGCGACGAGGCCTGCGATGATGAGGCTGACCGAGGCGCGCAAGTCTGTCGCCATGACGGGCGCGCCGCGCAGCTTTTCGACGCCGCGCACGGTTGCGGTCTGATGGTCGATCGTGATGTCGGCGCCCATGCGCATGAGTTCGGGCACGTGCATGAAGCGGTTTTCGAAAATCGTCTCGGAGATGTGCGAGACGCCGTTCGCCGTCACCATCAGCGCCATCAGCTGTGCCTGAAGATCGGTCGGGAAGCCGGGATACGGTTCGGTCGTGACGTCGACGCCGGTGAAGTGTGCGCCGTTGCGGGCGACCTTGATGCCACGGTTGGTCGACTGGATGTGGACGCCGGCGCTTTCGAGAAGCGGGATGACTGAGGCGATGAGATCGCCGCGCGTGCCGAGGAGTTCGACCTCGCCGCCCGTCGCCGCCACCGCCATCGCGTAGGTGCCGGTTTCGATGCGGTCGGGCAGCACAGTGTGGTTCGCGCCCTTCAGGCGCTCGACGCCTTCGATTTTCAGCGTGCGGGTTTCGAGGCCCTCGATCTTGGCGCCCATTGCTTGGAGGCAGTGGCCGAGGTCGGTGACTTCCGGCTCGCTCGCCGCGTTTTCGATGACGGTCGTGCCCTTGGCGATCGCGGCCGCCATCATCAGGTTTTCGGTGGCGCCGACGGAGACGAAAGGAAACTGGATGTGCGCGCCGTGCAGACCGCCGGGCGCGCGGGCGATGACGTAGCCGTCCTGCAGCTCGATCTCCGCGCCCATCGCCTCAAGGCCTTTGAGGTGCAGGTCGACGGGGCGGGTGCCGATGGCGCAGCCGCCGGGCAGCGATACTTTCGCCTGATGACAACGCGCGAGGAGCGGACCAATGACGAGGAAGCTCGCGCGCATTTTGCGTACGAGGTCGTACGGCGCTTCGGTCGAGGCGATTTTCTTCGCGTGAAGTTTCAGCACGCGGCCGACTTCGCTGCCGGCCTGGCCGTTGCCGCTCATCGTGATTTCGACGCCGAGGCCGGCGAGGATTTCGGCGAGCTGCGAGATGTCCGTCAGATGGGGCACGGAGGCCAGCGTCAACGGTTCGTCCGTGAGCAGGCTTGCGACCATCAGGGGCAGCGCCGCATTTTTGGCGCCGGAAATGCGGACTTCGCCGCTCAGACGGCGCCCCCCGCGAATTTGAATTCTGTCCACGCAGAAACCCTCGTTGCCGCCCGCAAATCACATTGGCGCGAAAGATACGCTAACCAGGGCGTTCGCGCGCCCTTAAGCGGGCAGACAGTGCGGGGTGGTTCTAACCCAGGGATGGGGGCGGAACAATGGCGCGGGCGCGGCGAATCGGCGTCGTTTTACCGAGTTTCCTGCGGATTTCTTTCAGATCAAGCGGTTGAGAATGGCGAGGGCGACGGCGATGGCGCCGATACCGCCCAACAAGTGCAAACCGAAATAGGTGCCCAAGGAAAGGCCGCCCTCACGTCCGCCGTGCGTTTCCTGGAAATCGCCGTAGCTGCGCCAGCCCGATGCGGTGCGCCAGATGATGACGATGAAGATCAGCGCGACGACCAGGAGATCGTAGGCGATATGGCGGGTGTCAGGGTTGATGACGGCTGCGAAGACCACGTCGCCAACGGCATGAGCGAAGCTGCGGTAGACCTCGATCAGCTGCATTAGAACGGCGGCGAAGGCAAAGTCGCCGGTCGATTGAGCGAGGCTGATCACTGCTAGCGCCGCCAGCACGACTCCCGCGACGCGAAACGGCGCGTGCAGCGAGAAGATATGTGACGGCAAGTTCTTGAACTCGTGCCATGCGGACGCCAAGCTATGCATGGTCGCGTGGCCGAAATAGTTGAACAGCTCCCAGCCGATGTTGCTGATGATGCCCGAAAGCGCCGTCAGCCAGACCCAATGCATGATCGGAAGTTCGACCGCATCATTCGTCATGGCGATGCCCCTTTTTTGCCGCCAACTGCGATGCTCGACGGGCGGGCATATAGGAGGCGATTGAGGCGGCCGTTAGACGCCGTTCGCGGAGCGTTCCAACTTTTATGGTTTCTTTATGTCGGACGTGCCAGCGCCAGCTTCGGTTCGCGGTTCGAGCGGTGGGGAGGGCAGATCTTCGTCCTTGGCGCGCGCCTGGGCCTTGCGGCGTTTGAGATTGGCGCGCAGGGCCGCAGCCAGGCGGTCGGCTTTGGCTTGGTCGCCCGTCGAGGCAGGCACGCGCTTGTCACTCATCGATCACCACGGCGTCAGGACGGTTGGCCCGGCGGCATTTCAGCCTATATCGTGGGCTCACCCGCATAAAGCGACAAGGAGCACCGCCCATGGCTCTCTTCAGCCTGAAGAAAAAGAAGCTTGAAATCCCCGCAGCCGAAGAGGCCTTGCCGGGCCGTTCGACCCCCATGATCGTGCCGGCGAAACACCACATTCTCGACACGCCGCTGAAGCCGCCGTTCCCGACCGGGCTTGAGGTGGCAATGTTCGGGCTCGGCTGTTTCTGGGGGGCTGAGCGCAAATTCTGGCAGCAGGAGGGCGTGTATTCGACGTCGGTCGGCTATGCGGCCGGTTTGACGCCGAACCCGACCTACGAAGAGGTGTGCTCAGGTTTGACGGGGCACAATGAGGTCGTGCGCGTCGTGTTCGACCCGAACAAGATTTCCTATGAGCAGCTGTTGAAGGTGTTCTGGGAGAACCACGATTCGACGCAGGGCATGCGTCAGGGCGGCGATATCGGGACGCAATACCGCTCGGGCATCTACACGACGACGCCGGCACAGAGACAAGCCGCCGAAGCTTCGCGCGATGCGTTCCAGGCGGCGCTCTCGAAGGCGGGGCACGGGAAGATCACGACCGAGATTCTCGATGCGCCGGAGTTCTACTACGCCGAGGTCTATCACCAGCAGTATCTGGCCAAGAATCCGGACGGGTATTGCGGGCTGAGCGGCATGGGCGTGACGTGCCCGATCGGCACAGGCGTTTCGGCAGCGTAAGCGCTTCGATTGGGCTTTGAATCAAAGGGCTCGGCGTTCCCGCCGGGCCCTTTTTCTTGAGTTGGCGGAGCGCGGCGGCGTCGCCCCTTCCCTCCCCGCCCGCGCTGCGTTATAGGGGCGGCCCTTAAGCTGTTGTAGCGTAGTGGTAGCGCAACGCCTTGGTAAGGCGTAGGTCGTGGGTTCAATTCCCACCAACAGCACCAGTTTTGAAGAGGGCGCGCGGGATTCCGCTGCGCCCTCTTTTGTTTGCACGCCCCTACGTGGCCAGGCGCAACGCGCGAAACAGCGGCGGCGTGACCAGGCTTGTGAAGAGGCCGACGAGCAGCAGTTCCAGTGACAGCGAAAGCGTGTTGTTGGCGACGGCCGCATGCACGGCGTTGTGCGATAGGATGACTATTGCGACGACCAGTGCCAGGCCCGCGGTCGCCGCCGCGAGGGCGCGGGCGTGGTTGGCGTGTGGTTTGAAGGCGAAGAGGTCGCGATCCCAGATTTCCCCGGCGGCCCATCCGACGAGGAATGCCAGCGCGCCGAGTGCGTAATCGATTGGCAAGAGATTTGCCATAATGCCCATCACGATGAGCGGCGCTGAGACGGCCACCGCTATACTGGCGCGTCGCATGGCTGCGTCGCCGAACACCGCGGCGCCGATCGGTTGGGCGCGGTGGGTGGCCAACGCGATCAGCCAGCCGATGGCGATGCTGGGTGGAATATCGTCGAGATCGTGCATGCCCATATAGAGGCGGCTGGCTCCGACGGCGACAACGATTGCAGTCGCGGCAACTGTGACCCACCAGCGCTGCAACTCAAAGGCCAGCAGGCTCCAGTACGCCGTGGCGAGCGTGACATGATCGCTGGGGAAACTGTAGGTCCCGATCAGGCGATCGCCGATGATGTTCGCGGGATCAGGGCGCGGATCCTGCAGCACGTCCTTGAGCAACGCGTCGAATGTGACCGTGAAGAGCAGCAGGAGGATGAAGCGCGTGAAGAAGCGCTGTCTGAGCATCCAGTAGGCGACCGGCAACAGCAGCACGAGGACTTCGAGATTTCCGAATTGCGTCAGGACATAGAAGACCGCCGTCGCCCACGGCGAGCGATAGGGCAGCACCCAGGAATTGTCTTCAAAGATGTCGGCCATTGTTGCGCGCGCCTTTTGCGGCGTCGTGCTTCGCAGATAATGCGGGCTGGCGCTACTGCGTCTTCTCCTTCGCTAGGCGTTCCTCGAACGCAGCGCGCTCGGGCAGAAACCATAATTGCGTCCGCTGGTTGGACTCGTAGATGAAGTCACGCAGGGCGGTGCTGGATTCAACAGGTTTCGAGATGTCGCCTAGGATGACGAGGCGCAGGCCGTAGTTGGTAAACTTTTGGACGATCTCGCCGGCGAGGCGGGTGCGCAGAACGAAGAAGTCGTCGCTGAGGCAGGCGACCGGGACGACGACGGTGTCGGCCTGTTCGCCGAGGGCGTCGCCGATCACGGCGTTCGCGTCGCGCTCGGTGTGGAATTTGTCGCCGGCCGCGTATTCTAGAACGCGGTGGCCGTGCAGGTCGTAGGCTTTCGCGGGCATTTTCCTCGGTCCGACGTTGGCGAATGCGCCTTCCATAGAGCGTTTCACGGTGGTTTTCGACTGGGGCCGGAATCGTCGTATCGTGGGCCGGCTAACGGCGTTGGATATTCATGTCGGCTCTTGTTTTCATCTTCATCGGCATTGCGCTCGGCGCGGCTTTGGTGGGCGCGTATCTGCTCGGGCGTGAGCGCGGGCGCATGCGTGCGATCGACGAGGTCGCGCGCACGATGGCGCCGCAGATCATGGGCAAGCGTGAGCGGCGCGAGGGCGAACGCTCGCAGGCCGAGATGGCGGTTGTCGGCGAGACGGAGACGAATGCCGACGGGAAGGCGCGGCAGGACATTATCTTGGAGCTTCGTCCGGGCGAGGACGTCGATCTGTTGCGCGAGCGCGGCGACGGGTCGGAGCCGAATGCCGTGCGCGTCGTGTCCCGGTTGGGCGAAATCGGGCGGCTGTCACGCGCCGACGCCGACACGATCGCGCCCTATCTCGACGGCGGAGGACGCGTGAGCGCGTCCATCGCGCATATCAACGGCGGAACGTCCACGAACTCGACGTTCAACGTCGTGCTGAGCGTGGTGGCGATGGAGGGTTGAGCGTCAGGGGCGCTTCGCGTGGGCGCGCGTGGTCAGGATGATGAGGATCAGCAAGACCGCGGCGAGCACGGCGGACGAGCCGATCGTGCCGAAGCCGAGGCCGCCTTCCTCCGGTGTCTTGGTCAGGAGATCGCCGACGGTGGCGCCGAGCGGGCGCGTGAGGACGAAGGCGGCCCAGAAGAGTGCGATCCTTGAGAGCGACGTCCAATAGTTGGCGGCAACGATTGCCGCGATAACGCTTGCAATCAGGGCTGCGCCGCCTGCGAAGCCTAAGCCTGAGCTGTCGGCGAGGTAGTCGCCCAATGCCGTGCCGAGCGTGTTCGAGACTAAGATCGCGGCCCAGTAGAAGCCTTCGACCCTGGGTGATTGGATGTTCGAGACGGAGATCGTGCCGACGCTCCAGCGCCAGACGGCGAGGACGACGATGAGCAGTGTCGCTAGGATGAGCGAGCCCGTGGCGTAACCCAGTTCCAGCGTGCGGTCCATGAAGTCGGACATGGTCGTGCCCGCCGTGCTGGTCGACAAGATCACCGACCAATAGAGCAGCGGGTGGAACGCGCGCGACGTCAGCTGCACGATGAGCGTCGCCACAAAGATACCGAGCAGGATCAACGTGCTGAGCGCGTAGCCGACGTTGAGGGTCATCGACAGAAGATCGCCCGCCGTCTCGCCCAGCGTCGTGGCGCATATCTTCATCACCCAGAAGGCGAAGGTTATTTCGGCGACTTTGTTCATGAGGCGGACGCGCGGTAGTTGCGCCCAACCTTGCATGGATGTCCGTGCGGGCGAACTGTATTCCGCGTCAGGTGGCGCCTAGCGCCTTTGCCAAGCTCTCCAGGATCATCGTCCAACCCTGGTTGGTGCGGTCTTTGTAATCCGCCCATTCGGCGGCGATGTCGTGGCTCAAGGTTAGTTCGCAGCCGCCTTCTTTCAGCGCTGTGATCTGGACGGTGACGCGCGTTGCCGGGTGGTCGGGATCGGTGGCGAAGTCGAGGACGATGCGATGGGGGCGGTCGAGTTCGATGAAGGTGCCGAAGTGCTCGGCGTCTTCGTCGCCGCGGCGTTCGACGATGCGGAATTTGCCGCCGACGCGCCCGTCGATCTTAACGCTTTGCATTTTGCCGGTGGGGGTTGCGAACCACCAGCGACCAGCGGTGCTTTCGTCGAGCCAGGCGTCGAAGACGCGCTCGGCCGAGGCGGTGAAGCGGCGCGAGACGCGTATATGGATCGGTTCTTGCGTCATTTCGGTTTTCTCTTGCGTTTGCGCGCGGCGGCGTCTTGTTCGTTGAGCATCGCGTCCAGCGCGTCGAGGCTGGTGATCCATAGGCGTTCGTAGTGCGCCAGCCAGTCGGTCGCCGTCTTCAGGGGCGCAGGGGCAACGGCGCAGATATGCTCCCTGCCCTCCACCTTGCGTTTGACGAGGCCCGCGCGTTCCAGCACGCGCACGTGCTTTGACGCTCCGGCAAAGGTCATATCGAAGGGCTGCGCCAATTCGCCGATGTTTTGCGGCGTGGCGGCCAAGCGTTTGAGCATGGCGCGGCGGGCGGGATGTGCGAGCGCGTGGAAAACGGCGTCGAGGCGGGCGTTGCTTAGCGCATTATCTGATACCATTTGGTTTAATTATCACTCGCACCGATGATCTTCAACCTCTTGGTTTATCTTTTTACGTCGAGGAGTTCCCCGATCTTTCGGGTCAATTCCTGTTGGGTGTAGGGCTTATTGAGCAGGAAGACGTCGGCGTCGAGCTG
>JAEUMM010000116.1 GCA_016792645.1 Alphaproteobacteria bacterium
GCCGCCATCGCAGTCGGCCTCAGTTTGGCGGGCGCGACGGCCTTTGCAGCGCCCGGTGACGGGCGCCGCGGCGACGACAACAACACCAACGCCAGTGATCAACAAAAGCCAGATCAAAGAGGCGACCGCAAAGGTCGGAACGCGCGACCGGCTGCCCAGCCCGCTCCGGCGGCAGCGCCCGCGACGCCGCAAACCGCACCGCGTATGCGCGGCAGACAGGGCATGGACAACAATCGGCGCGGACGCGACAATAACGTCGCCAATCAGCGCCGCAACGCCACACCGCCGGTTGCGCGCACCGACAACAACCGCCGCGACTATGGCAACAGAAACGATCGCCGCAACACCGGTGATCGCAACGACCGCCGCCGCGACTATGGCAACAGAAACGATCGCCGCAACACCGGTGATCGCAACGACCGCCGCCGCGATTACGGCGACCGCAACGATCGCCATGACGTTCGAGGCAACGACAGCCGTCGCCGCGCCGCCGTGCAGCAGTACCGCCGCAACTACGATGCCCCGCGGCGTTATCGCGTTTCACAGTATCGCTGGCGCGACGGTTATTCCTACAATCGCTACAGCTATGGCCAGCGCCTGCCGCGGCATTTTTACGGCCGCAACTACTGGCTCACGAATTTCCTGATCTACGGCCTCTTCTCGCCGCCGCCGGGCTATGTCTGGGTTCGCTATGGACCCGACGCGCTTCTGATCGACGAGTACACCGGCGAAATCGTGCAGGTCCGCTACAACATGTTCTATTCGTAAGATCTGTTTCGGCGGGGGGATCTTCCCCCCGCCGCCATTCCTCGACAGAGGAACGCTGCCGGCGAAAGCTAGGGCACCCGCCAGCCAACCATCGCCAAGTAAGCCGCCCCGGCCGCAATCGCGGTCAAGATGCTGCCCCAGGCCATGTCGACAATCGCGACCTTCACGGACCACGTCTTCAGTGTCGCCAGGTTCGTGAGGTCGTAGGTGGCATAGGCGATGAGGCCCAGCATCGCCCCCATCCCGCAGGTCGTCAGGAGCGACTGCGCCCTAAGCCCCGGCTGGACCGCAAGCACCAAAATTCCGAGTAGATAGAGCAGGTAGAAGGCAGCCGCTGCAGGTATGTTCACCCGCTCGGAGAATATGGAGCCAAGCGCGGGCCAATAAAGCGCCCGCCCGACCGTACTCAACCAAATCAGGTCGAGCACCAGGAACACCACGCCGGCAGCGGCGTAGCCGATAATCCAATCTCGCATGTCCGTTGTCCGTCGTTGCCTGGTTACATCAACAGGCGCATCAACAATCCAATCCAACCCGGCGCTTGCGGCAGACCGTCCGTCGCAATCAGCAACGTACATTCGCCGTCGTCGTCGACGCGCGGCTGATGCAACAGCTGATCGTCGGCCGTGAAGAAATCGCCGGGCGTGTAGTGCCCATGCTCGTCGGAATAGCCGCCGCTGACCACATACGTCACCTCGACGCCGCTATGCCCGTGATGAGGCAGAGCAAGGCCCGGCTTCGCGCGCAGCAGAAACGCACGCCCCGTCCCGCGCGGTGCCTTCCAAAGATTGCGCTTATAGATGCCGGGTCCGATCGGAAACTCGATCCCCGGACGATACCGCTGCAACGCCTGCGGCAAACGGGAAACACGCGGCGCAGGCGCCTTGCGCCGCGGACGATCGCGTTCCAGTTCGATCCGGCTCAACACACTCTCAAGCGCCCCGTCGCTCATCGTAGCCGGAACTGCCGTCTCAAGCATGGCGCCGCCCACGCCTTCCCACATGGCGGCCTCTTTCCGGCAAAGCACGCAGGTGTCGACATGCGCCCGCAGCGGAATGTCGAACGGCGGCTTCACAGCACCGGAGGCGAACTGCATCAACTGCTCTTCGGAAGGGTGGTACGCGATGGTCACGTCACGCCCTCCACCAGTTCGCGCAGCTTGCTGATGGCAAGCCGCACGCGCGACTTCACCGTGCCCAGCGGAATGCCCAGCGCCGCCGCGATCTCGCTATGCGGACGATCTTCGAAAAACGACAACGTCAGCACCTGCCTCTGTTCCGCCGGCAACTGCTTCAGCGCGTCGCGAACGACGGTCTGAGATTGATGACGCGCGACGATCGCAAACGGCTCTTCGGGCGCATCCGGCTCGATCTCGGCGGCAAACGCATTCGGGTCTCGGAATCGGCGCGCTGCATCGATGCGCAGGTTGCGCGCGATCGTGAAAATCCAGGTCGAAGCACTCGCGCGGTCCGCGTCGAACAGTTCAGCCTTGCGCCAGACGGACAGCATTGTCTCCTGCGCCAACTCCTCGGCAAGCGCCGGCGGCGTCCCCAAGCGCATCAGATAGGATTTCACACGCGGGGCGAAATACGCGAACAGCGCCGCGAAACTGGCGCGGTCGCGCGAAGTTGCCACGTCGCTGATGTGCCGCGCATGAACGTCGGGCGAAACGGCAGAGGTGTCGAGGTTGCGAGGCGTCACGCGCCACGTCCTCGGGACCAAGGCGCGGTCCGGTCGGCCGCCGATGAGAGCTCTATGACGCATGCCACCTCTACGCAGGCAGGGCGCCGTCGGATCACGCCTCGCCGGGTATCGTAAAGGTGCATAACACTTGGAAACTACCGAGCCGGCCCAGGGAAACCAAGGGGGAAGGGTTGTGATCCAGTCCCCTCGAGGCCACGTATTAGCGCCATGGCAAAAATTGCGATCGTGGGCAGCGGCATCTCCGGCCTCGGCGCCGCGTACCTCCTGCACCCCCGGCACGACATCGTGGTTTACGAGAGCGACACCCGGATCGGCGGCCACAGCCGCACCGTGACGGTTCGTTACGGCGACCGCGTCATCCCTGTGGACACCGGCTTCATCGTCTTCAACGAGCGGAACTACCCGCACCTGACGGCGCTGTTCCGCCATCTGGATGTGCCTGTCCAGCCGAGCACCATGGGCTTTGCGGCGACCATCCTGGACGGCTGGCTCGAGTGGGGTTCGCAGCGTCTGACGAGCATCTTCGCGCAGCGGCGCAACATCCTACGGCCCGCGTTCTATCGCTTCATAAGCGACGTCATGCGCTTCAACGCCCTCGCCCTCGCGACGGCGGAAGCCTCGCCCGGCATGACCCTGGCCGGCTTGATCGACCGGCTAAAGCTCGGCCGCTGGTTCCAAGACTACTATATCCTGCCGATGGGTGGCGCCATCTGGAGCTGCGCGCCAAGCCGCATCTTGAGCTTCCCCGCGCTCACCTTCACGCGCTTCTTCGCCAACCACGGCCTGCTCACCGTGCGCGGCCAGCCACAGTGGTACACGGTCACCGGCGGATCACAAGAATACGTCAGCCGCCTGACGATGTCCTTCGCGCACAAGATCAGGACCAACTGCGGCGTCGTGCGCATCGTGCGCCGCGAGGGCCTGGTCGAGATCACGGACACAAGCGGTGTCACCGAAACCTACGACCACGTCATCCTTGCCTGCCACGCCGACGTCGCCAAGCAACTGCTCGCGGACCAATCCGCCGACGAAGCGGAGCTGCTGGGCAGTTTTCGCTTCCAGGACAACCGCGCCGTCCTGCACCGCGACCGCGCCGTCATGCCCAGGCGCGAGGCGGCTTGGGCCAGCTGGGTCTACCGCGCCGACGGCATCGACGACGAGCGCGCCATCACGGTCAGCTATTGGATGAACAGTCTCCAAGGCATCGACAATCGCTATCCGCTGTTCGTCACGCTGAACCCGACGATGCCGATCGCGCCGGAATTGATCTTCGACGAATACACCTTCCGCCACCCCATCTTTGACGCCTGTGCCATCGAAGCCCAAGGCCGCGTCGACGACATCCAGGGAAAGCGCAACACCTGGTTCTGCGGCGCTTATCTGCGCCATGGTTTCCACGAAGACGGCTTGGCCAGCGCCGTTAACGTGGCGGCCCGCCTCGGCGCACATCCGCCGTGGACGCAGGCATGACCATGCGAAACGAAATCGCCGACGTCCGCATCACCCACGCCCGCCGTGGCGCGCGCAAGAACGCCTTCGCCTACCGCGCGCTGTATCTGATCCTGCCGCTCGGCACGCTGGGCCGCGAGCCGCGCCCGCTTTTCGCCTTCGACCGCTTCAGCCTTTTCAGCTTCCACGCTGGCGACCACGGCGACGGGAAGACGGATCTGGAAACCTGGGCGCGCGCGCAACTCGCACGTCACGGCATCGCCGAAGCCGACGGCGAGATCGTGCTGATGACGCTGCCGCGCGTGCTGGGCTACGTCTTCAACCCCGTCAGCTTCTGGCTGTGCCACGACCGCGACAAACGCTTGCGCGCCGTGATCGCCGAGGTCAACAACACCTTCGGCGAACGCCACATCTACGTTTGCAGCCACGACGATCACCGTCCGATCGAGAAGCCGGACTGGCTGACCGAACGCAAAGCCTTCTACGTCTCGCCGTTCCTAACCGTCGAGGGCGAATACAAATTCCGCTTCGATGTGGAGTCCGACCGCTTCGCCATAGCGATCAACCACCACGACAAAGAAGGCCTGCGCCTGACGACGGGCATGTCAGGGCGGCGCGAACCGTTGAGTACCGCACGCCTGTTGCGCGCCTTCCTGCTGAACCCGCTGATGCCGCTGAAAGTGATCGCACTCATCCACTGGCAGGCGATCAGGCTGATGCTGAAGGGCGTGAAATACAACGACCACGCAAAAGCCGGCTGACGGCGGGCAACGCTCACTAAGGCTGGAACGGATCTCGGCTGCCTAGCCGGCTCTCGCTGGGCTGAGTAGTTCGTCGACGCTCTTCGCCTTGCCGCTCAACCATAGAAGGTAGATCGCGAGGAACATCATGCCCCCCAGGAAGGCGACGACCGCGAGACCCAAGCCTGTAGGTGAGAAGCGGTTGCGCCATGCGGTCCAGAGCGCTGACAATGCGAGGAAGCCCATGAAATCGGCGTTGAACTGCCCAGCCCACGTCACGGCGATGATGTCGCCGAAGAAGACGGAGAACAGATCCCAGCCGTGGTCCGCGACGACGATGGCGGTGTAGACCCCGAGGCAGAGAGCATAGGCGAACAGGAACAGTCTTAGAGCTGACATGGGTCTTGTCTCCTTGCGGGTCGATCGACGCACAACGGTGCACCGCTTCGCGCGCGGTCACAATTACCTCGAAGGTTATCGGAGTCCCGCCTTCGGTTGGTGAGACCGGAAGCCAGACGCATATGCCACGCGAGCCGAACGGCCTTCCGCCGACTACTTTGTGTCCAACAGACGGACGCCGCGGCCACGCGCTTGGAGCATTCTCGCCAATCAACTCGATGCCGGCCATCTCAAGCGCACCCACAAGCTTCATGAGCGAGTCGACGTTGCCGCGGATCACCCCGTCGCTGGCCTCCATGCGCTGGATCGTGGGCAACGAAAGACCGGAAAGCTCGGCCAATCGCCGCTGATCGATCCCGAGAAGCGCGCGCGCCCCGCAGGGCGGGGGTAGCGACACGATGCACAAATGATTGTTTCTGATGTTTGGTACATCATAACTCTAGTTCAGAGTGTCTGTATCATGCTTTCAAGCGCCAGTATTCGGTCTGCAGGCGGATGCCACAGCATCGCGCGAACGTCCGAAGTCGCACGGATCGCATGTGCGGACAAGGGATACCCTGCTTGCGCAAAGCTCTCGCTGGGGCGAGGCCGGACGATGCGTCCATGAAGACTCTCGTCGTAACCGCTTTTCCGACCATAGCGAAGCAGCTGAACAGCATGCTGGCCAGCCTCGGCTTTCACGGGACCGAAACGGCGACCGACAGCGACGCGGCGCTGACAAAGATCGGCACCGGAACATTCTCGCTCGTGCTTTGCGATTGGTTGCTTGAACCAGAATCGGGTCTGGATCTGCTTGGACGGGTGCGTGCCGACGCCCGAACCACGGATTTGCTCTTTGTACTGATGTTCGCCGAGAGCAGTGACGAGAAGATCGAACGGACGCGCTTGAGCGGCGCCAGCGGCCACTTGGTGAAACCGTTCGATGTCGCGGCGGTCAACGCCGCCATCGCGGGCGCGCGCACGATGGCGAACGCCTAGAACGAACTTCCCGTTCTGGGAGAGCTAAAGCCGACACCGTTCGTGTAAGCCGCTCCGCCGCCTAAGGCGACCGAAGCGCCTCCGAAGCGAGCCGGCAGGTCGCGGCCACAATGAGAGCGCGAAACCGCGCGGATTCGTGTTTCAATATTCGCACATCAACAATCACAAATGACGCGCAACGCATAAACATCCATGCTCGCGCGTGCATAATTTGCTACTCGTCGCCCAACATCTCTTGGGGGCGAAAATGCAGTTACTTCAGAACGTGAGCGTCATTCAATTTGAAATTTTCGCCGTTGCGGCGCTGCTGTCCGCAAGTCTGTTTGCGATCGGGTTCATGTTGGGCCGCGTGTCCGGCAAGACGAAGTCCGTGAAGGTGCCGATGGAAGTCATTCACGCTCTTGCCTCGGCGCGGTTCGCCGTACCTCACGCCGCGCTGATGTCGAAGACCAGCGATGCCG
This sequence comes from Alphaproteobacteria bacterium, assembly GCA_016792645.1. GTDB lineage: Bacteria > Pseudomonadota > Alphaproteobacteria > Micropepsales > Micropepsaceae > SZUA-430. The sequence continues at coordinate 6,500 of JAEUMM010000116.1, forward strand.
TTCTGCATGCTGTCGAGGCGGTGCTCGACCACGTGCATCACGAAAAGGACTTCAAGAAGGCGCAAGAATATGCGCTGCATGAAATCGAAAAGATCGAACACGACCACGGCGCGACGAAGGAGCTCGAAGAACTCCACCACAAAATCGAGCATGCTCATAAGAAGGACGAAATCGAAGCGGCCCTTCAAGCGTTCATCGATCACGCCAAGGCGCATCACTGACCCTGTCAACGGGCGCGGCGACCGAAGCGCCGTTCCATCGAAGTGGCAGGCGACTGACGCTGAAGGGCGTGAAAGTACAACTATCAACTGGGACTCGGTGGGTAACCGGGCGGCTTCCGTGGTGGCACGTCTCGCCACTACTGTGGCGCGCAATGTCAATAACCACCCCGGTTTGACGGTACCGTCTCTGTAACACTCGTCACAGCAACACGATGCCGCCTGGCGCGCACCCGGCGTTTCATCCAGCGTTCATGCGCGGGACGCGATGGTCCGCGCGCCCCGAACAACGGGGACATAAAGATCAGTTGGGAGACAAGCATGCACAAGATTTTGGCGACGGCAGTCTGCACTGCCGCTCTGTCATTAACCGCCGCCGTGACGCCGGCATTGGCTTGGGATGAAATCGCGACGCGTGAGGTGACTGACCGCTACGACGTGGACGTCATCAGCCTGCCCGGCAATCGCACATTCGCCCGCCTGAAGGTTTGCGTGTACGGCAATCCGGTTCACTTCTATGACTTCGACGTATTCTTCCGCAACGGCGGCCATCAAGACGTGCCTGTGCGCGCCCGCATCAACGCCGGTGAATGCACGCGGGTGATCGATCTCAAAGGCGGCCGCCGCAACGTCGACCGTATCAAATTCAAGTATGAAGAGACGAGCTGGTTCGTCGGCCGCGCTACGGTCCGGGTTTTTGCCGAATAGCCTACTGATGCGTCGAGTGCCAATCGGCCGCGTGCAAAACCATCCGTACGCGGCCGACTTGTAGTGCGAGACGCCCTTAGCGCCCTTGCGCTCATCGCGGCGATACCGCCACGGCAACTTCGTTCCGGCGCCAAAACGGCAGTGTCCACGGCGGATCGTAGAACCAAGCCACTGGCGTGCCAACGGCCTTCCACTTCGACGCGGCAACGCCACGCAGCAGGTCCGCCGTCTTTTCAGCGACGGCCTCTGCGCTGCGGCTGTTCGAGAACCGAAGCACCGCCATGGTTTCGCCGGGCACGTCGACGATCTGCACAGCAGGATTGTTCGGTTTCGGTAGCGTTGCACGTGTGTATTTGGACGGCATGAAGAAGCGGACGCGCCATTTGCCGGCGTCGTCACGAGCTTGCGACACCGGCGCTGTCATAGCGATGTTCTCGCTGCGCGCGGCCTCTTGCGAGACGGGGGCGGTCATGGCGATCGACGTGCGCGAGGTGTTGTTGCCGAAGATGTAGTCCGCGAGCAGGCGAAAGCCGGCAGAGCGCGCATCCTCCTCGTCGCCGCCGACGGTGACCTCAGCGGCGAGGCGAGGTCCATACTGGCGGACATCGATAACACCGATTTTCTCGACCACAGTGAACGCGGGTTCCTCGGTGTCGGCACGTGCCGTGGTGGCGGTCGCAACCATCATGGCGATTCCAAGGCTGAAGAGGAGTTTGGGCATAGCGGACAACATGGGCTGTTCCCGACGGTTGGCAAGAGGTGCGAGGCCGCCAAATCAGCAGCCCTCGCAGCTCATACGACGATTGTTCGCTTTCGGATCGACGTCGCGTCGGGCTTGATCCTCGCACACCGTCGTGATGGTATTTTAAGATCGCGCCCCAGCACTCGGAAGGTGAGTATGGAGCCTCTGCCAGCATACGGGTTGGCCAACACGATCACGGGGTTTGCGACCCTCTTTTCAGGATTGCTGGCACTGGCGTTTTGTCACCTCGGGAACCGGCACCCGGCGCGATGGATGTTCGTTTACTGGATGATCGCGGTCACAGGAGTCTTCACGATCACGCTGCACGGATTCGGCGAGACGAACCCCGTGCTGGGCGAGCGTTGGTTCTGGGCGTTTCTCGACACGGGCTCGAACATCGTCGTCGCGTGGGCCATTGTTCTGGCCGTTCTCGCCGACTTCTACGGCTCCGACACCCAACGTTGGGCGCGCCCGTTGGCCAGCGTCCTGATGGCGGCGGGTGTCGGCTGGCACTTCTACGATCGCTTCACGGAAGGCAGCTACTTGGTTGCGTTCGGCGACTGGGGCGGCTTCAAGCCGGGTCAGAGTTGGCTCATCGGCTTTTCCCTCGCTGCAACGTGGCTGTTCTATGCCAAGCGCAGAGCGATCGCGCCGGCGGCGATGCCTCTGTTGTTGCTGGTGACGGGGCTTTTTGCGGTCGGTCTTCTTCTGGCAACGGCTAAGAGCGACACGGTCGTCTTCCCGTTTCTCAGTTTGCACGCCCTTTGGCACCTAGTCGGCGCGTTCGGGTTCGTCGCCTTGTGGGCCTTCAACGA
>JAEUMM010000139.1 GCA_016792645.1 Alphaproteobacteria bacterium
GCGTCCTGCATCACCAGCGCCTGCGGCACCGCTTGCGCGATCACGCGCAGATAAACCGCCGGATCGTCCTCACGCACCCGCGCGATCACATCGACGCCATACCTCTCGAAGTCCGCGCACAGCGCCGCAACGAACTGCTCACCCAGCGCATTCCGCGACCCCTTAGGCCGGCCGACGGGTAGTTGCCGCGGCGCCGGTGGAGTCACAAGCGCAGGCACCGCCGCCACCATCGCGTGACCGTTCATTTTCTCTCGTCGAGCCGCCATGACCCCTCGCGCAAAACAAAAAAACCCGGGCCGCTTTCGCGCCCGGGCGTAATTCGCCGTCTACTGATTTGAAGCGCCGAATATCGCCGAAAGCGCCGAAAAAGTCAAGAACTTTTCGCGAACACCGCGCCGGTCAAAACGAAATATGCACGCGCCTGTTCTGCGACTCGCGCACGCCGTCGGCGGTCGGCACCATCGGCTCGCTCTCGCCGCGGCCTGAGATGGTGATCGTGTCCGCGCCGACACCCTCGGCGACCAAGGCCTTTTGCACCGACTTCGCGCGCTTCAACGACAGCGCTTTATTGTAGGCGATCGATCCGGCGCGGTCGGTGTGGCCGATGACGCGGATCGCCGCCGAACCGGACTCGCGCACCGAGCCGACCGCCTCGCGAATGGTGGCGAGCGCTTGCGGCGACAGAGTCCATTTGTTGAAGCCGAAGAACACCATGAACTCACGCTCCAGCGGCACGGGCTGCGGCGCGCTGGGCGACGGCTGCACCACGGGCAGCAAGACGGCAGGCGTGCTCAACGCGAAGCGCACGCCCGCGGTCGCCGCCTGCTTCTGAAAATCGTCGCCCTCAAGATGCACGTTGGGCGTCGGATCGAAGCGGATATCGCGCACGTTTTGAAAGCGATAGGCGACGAACACCGCGGTCATCTCGCTCAGCGCATAGTTGAGCCCCGCCAGGCCCTGATAGGCGAAGTGAAAATCCTCCTCGTCGACCGGCGCCCACGGCGTGTTCAGTTTGAAGCGCGCATAGTCGCCGCCCGCTCCCAGACCGATGCTCAGCGACAACCGCTCGAACAGCGGCACGTCATAGATGACGTTGATCATCACCGATGCCTCATTGAGTTCGCCGGTAGCGTCCACCACATAAGTGCGCCGTTTCGAACTCTTCTCGTAAGACTCGACGTCGTTCATGCGGAAGCCGCCCTCGACTTCCACGCGCCACGCATCGATCGCATAGCCGGCCGCGCCGAACGCCGCATAGCCGGTTTCGAATGCGGCCAAGGCCTCTTTCACCTCCGGCCCGCACCACGTCATCTTCGTGCGCGTGTGATCCCAGTCGCCCACGACATTGCCGCCACCCTCGATGCTCAAATACCAGCCCGGCGCTGCTTGCGCCGGCGCGACAAGGCACAGGGACACGATGGCTCCCGCGAGCGCGCGCGTCGTCTTCATCCAGACACCCACTTATGATCGAGATATGTTTTTTCTTGCGCGGAGGGCGCAAAAGCTTAGCCCGGCTCACGCCGTCGCCCGCCCGCGAATCAGTCCCAAATCAAGTGTAAGTGCGATGCTGAAACGCCGTTACGCGGCCCGCGCGCGACGCACGCGCGATGAGTCACGCGGCGTGCGCACCACATTCGTGCAGAGCGGCGCGGGCCTTCGATTGCGGTTGCATGATTCGAACGGCGTAAGGAACCACCTGCGCGAGTCCGCAAGCGGCCCGCGGTTGAACGCGAACCCTGAGACGATATCGCGCGCTGCCTCTTCCGCCGATCTTCGACCGGCGCCCGCGTTGCGCAACGCAGCGACGCCTAATGCATCGCGTCCGGATGCCAAAGCTCTTCGACCTGCGCCCGGCTGACCTTCAGCGCAGAATATTTTCGCGCCGCCTTCGCCTTGCCCTTGGTCTTCGGTTCGGCAACGACATTCTCGCGCCCCTCAGCCAGCGACGAAGGCGCGACCGTCCCCGATTTCCAGTACGAGGCTTCGATCGGCTGCCACGTGCCGGCGTCGCCCGTGCGGCCCCAAATGGTCAACCGCCCCTCCGCTGCCGCCTCGCGCAACTCCTCAAGCCGCCGCGGACAATCGGAACTCTCCGGCGCAACGCGCGCGCCGTCCGTCCACTCGCCGCTCAAACTCCACGCCACGGCGTCCGAAACCCAAACGTCGTCGGCCGGCACCGGCTCGACCGCGTCCGCCGCCTTCGACTTCCGCGGCTTTGCCGCCGCCTTGCGCTTTGCCGGCGCACGCTTCTTGCGCGGCTTCTTCTCCGCAACCTCTTCAACCGCCGCCGCCACCTCGTCGTCCGGTTCGTCAACCTCTTGGCTCACGACCTCGTCGGTCGCCGCCTCAAGCGCAAGCGCGACCACCTCAACCGGCATTTCAATCACCGGCTCCGCCTCAACGGGCATTTCAACCACCGGCTCCACTTCGACCTCGACGATCGCAGCGGCCTCGACAGCAGCCTCGGCTTCCAGCATCGGCTCAGCGTCGAGACCCAGACCCCCCTCGAGTACGGGCTCATCGAACGATGCCGTCTCAACCACATCTTCGGAAGCAACGTGGGCGGATGCTTCAAGCGCCTCAAGCGCCAGATCCGCTTCCGCGGCCGCATGCTCGTCGATCTCGACTTCCACCCAATCGGCCAACGCGATCGGTTGCGACGACGCCGTTTCGAACGCAGGCTCCTCGACCGTATCGTGCGTCGCCGCATCGTTGGCCGCCGGAGCAATCGAAACCGGCTTCACAGGCGCAAACACCGCCGCCTGCGCCGCCGCGGAATCGTCCGTGTCGTCGATCGAAATCGGTTCAAATGTTTGAACGGTCTCGCTCCCGCCGTCGTCGCGCGTCTCCTCCGCGGCCGTCGCCGCCTGCATCGCGCGCCGCAGCATCTGCGACTGATCGTCGTTCGCCGCCAGGCCGGGCCGCGGCCCCGCCATCAGCGCGACCGAAGTCGGCGCTGGACGTACGAAAAACGTGAAAATGGATCGCCCCAACGATTTAAGCATGGAAGGAATCATAACTGATTCGTTTCCAAGCGAAGCCCACGCCACCAACGTAAACGGGCAGCGTGCGCAATTTGCAACGACGCGACGGACCGTATCAGGCGTTAACGCGAAGCCTCACCAAAACTTCCACCACGGCCGCGCACGCCGCCGCACCGGCGCAGCGATCGAACGAACGCGCGCCGCCTCCTGCGCATAACGCTCATCCGCCTCATCGAAAGCGCTACGCGTGATCACCCGGTCCAGCTGAGGGTCGAACACTTCGTACCCGGCCACTTCACACAGAACGTCGATATACGCCCACACGCGCTGAAGCTGCGCACGGCCCGCCGCATCGTGCGCATGCCAGAACGGCACGCTGACCGCCGCGTGATCGTCAAACAGCGTGATCTGCGTACCGCTTCCGCCGTCCGATATGTCGGAAAGCTCGATATGGCGAAATGTATGATACGCGGCCGCGACCGAAATCTTGTGCAGCTTCGCGACCTCGTCATAGTCGAACACGTGCTCGCTCAAGGCCGGGTCATGCGCGATCAGTGCGTCGGCGATCCGCCGCTTCGCCGCCTCCACCGCCGGATCGCGCGCGCCGATTTCCGGCTCGTCGCGCTCCCCGATGGCGCGCGGATCGATGCCGTCTTCCGGCCGGAACAGAACAAAGTCGTAACTCATGACGATCTCAATACACTGGCGAGCTACACCAATCCAACTTCGCCTACAGAGCGAATTTGACTTATGCAGCGGCCCGGCATGAAGTGGTTCCAAAGCGAACGGCAACAGCCGCGCCCGATCAACTGATCCTTGGGGGACTCATGCACGCGCTGCCGATCTTCGGCATCACCGGCCGCTCGCTTTGGTTTGTGCTGGCCAATCTCTTCACGCTGTTTCGTTTGTGTTGGCTGCCGCTCGCGATGCTGATCGCCACCACCTACGGCATGTCCTACGCCATCGTCCAACTTGCGCCGAATGAGACGGTGAAGACGGTGGCGGAGGCGGACGCCTTCTTCGTCGGGACGATGACGGAGCTGATTTTGAACGGCATCGTCCTGTCGGTGGTCGCCGTGCATGTCCACCGCATCATTCTGTTCAACGACCGCCGCCCCGACGTTTATTTCGCCTTCCCGTTCGGCTGGACCGAACTGCTCTACGTGGTAATGGGCACCCTCACCTACGTCTTCCTCGCTCTTTTGATCGGCGTGATCACCTTCATCTACTTCACCTTGGTCAGCATGGCGCCGACGGGCGCCGCCCTGCTGATTGCCGCGATGGTCGAAGCGGCGACCGAGGCGGTGCAACCCAAAGCCAATCCATGGATTGCGCTGCTGACGGTGCTCACGTTCATCGTCGGCTATATCCTCGGCCTGTGGCTCATGCTGCGCCTCACGGTTTGGCCGCCCGCCGTCGTCGCCAACAACAAACTGTCGCTGGGCGAGGCGCTGGGCTTGAGCAAAGGCCGCGTGTTCGAACTGCTGGGTCTGATGATCGCCTCGACGCTCGCCTACTTCGCGGTCCTTTTAGCCTTTGGCATTTTGATCGCGATAGCTGCGTCACTCGGCTCGCCCGACCAGGCGGGGGAGTGGGTCAAGGCCTTCGACACGAAGGCTCTCGTCGGCAAAGTCCGCGACGCGATCGAGGGAGAGCCCATCAATCCCAACGCCATACTGTTCGAGTTCTTCTATCTCTTGACCGCCACCGCCTACGCCGTCGCGACCTTGAGCTACGCCTACAAGGCGCTGAAGGGCTTCGACGTCGACAACGCCATCGATCCGCTGTCGGTGGAAAACGACCCGACGCTGCACATGGCGCTCGCCGCGCGCTAGACGCATGAAAACGCTGCTCCGCACGGCCACCGCCTTCCTCATCGGCGCCCTGCTGACCGCGCTCGTCTTCGCGTTCCACCCCGAACCCGGCGAAGCAATCCGCAACATCGCGCATCCACCGCCGGCGGAGCCACCGCGCCCCGACCTCTACAACATCGTCCGCGTCAAACAAGACGACGGCGGCTTCGACCATTTCCTGGGGCCGCACGTCAGCATGGA
>JAEUMM010000155.1 GCA_016792645.1 Alphaproteobacteria bacterium
TCCGCGATCAAGGAGCGGATCGTCTTCGCCCCACCATCGCGATCGATGACGATCATCTTCGCCGACTTCGCATACCAACCGTAACCAGGCACCCGCAGCAGCTGCCGCTTCATGACGATGGCGGGATCCGGAAACAAGACATGCGTCGCGACCGTCTCCCACATCGAAAGATGCTTGGACGCATAGATCGCGGGGCCGTTCGGAATATTCTCCCGCCCGCGCACCTCGTAGTCCATGCCGGCGATATGTTTCAGCCCCCAAAAGCTAACGCGCGCCCAAAGCGCCTGCCCCCCAATCGTCACGCGCCGCGGCATCAACAATGCCGGGATATAGGCAAGGTTGATCAGGACAGACCAGGTCCAGAAGAAGATTTGGAAGAGAAGGGAGCGAAGGAAGGTCAAGCGGAAACCCGAATGCGGTGAGCGCTGATTATACAGGTTTGAATGCGGCGGCGCGCAACCCGCTCAATAACTCGTCGGCCCGTCTTGGCCCTGCGCCACGGAATCGCGCGGCGAGCCTGGGGCGCTTTCGATGATCGCCGACCGCGGCGGCGGCAGGGACTGCGTACCGAACCGCGTCGCGATCGCGAGCCGAACCGATGAGCCGATGAATTTCAAATACTCGCCCGCCAGCACGCCGGTGGTCTCGGGATCGCTCCACCATTCCGACAACCGCACCTGATCGGGAAACACGGGGTACGCCACCAACTGCGTCCCCGGCAGGACCGCGCGCAACTCCATCATACTGCGCGGCATGTGATAGCTGGCAGTGACGACGATGACCGAACGATAGCGATGCCGCCCCACCCACGACGCCGTCTCTTCCGCATTGCCGATCGTGTCCGCAGCACTCCGCCCCAGGTCGATGCAGCACGACGACCGCGCCGACAGCTGCCCGACCGCGGCGAACAATTCCTCGCGCGACGTCCCTTCATGCACGCCTGAAATCAGAAGCCGCTGCCCCTTGCCCTGATCGAGCAACTCGATGCCCGCGAGCAAACGCCCTTCGCCGCCCGTCAGCGCGACGATGCCGTCGGCATAGCCGGGGTCCGCGGATGCGCGGGGCAGGGACCAAACGAAAACGGGAAAGCCCAGCGCGGCGACGACAAACGCCGCCACGGCCACGCGAAACGCGAAGCCGGCCCATGCCAGACCAAGGGACTGCCCGGACTGCACCGGTACGTACTCCTTCGTGCAGCGACCGCTGTTACCGAGGCGCCAAGAGCGCCTCGACCGCCCCGTACAAGGAAACATAGACCGAGACCGGTAAAATGTCCTGCGGCAGCCCTTTTGCCTGGGTTTCCGCGCCTTTTCCGGTGCGCACCAGGAGGGGCGTGACCCCCGCGGCGCGGGCGGCCCGCAGGTCGCTCAACTGATCCCCGATCATGACCGCCTCATGCGGGGCCAGCCGGAAATGCCCCAGCGCCTCGCGCAACATGCCGGGACCCGGCTTGCGTCGATCGCTGGCCGACCAGGGTGGATCCGTACACGTTAACAAAAGGTCTAGCTTCGCGCCCTTGGACGCCAGCTCGACGCGAAGCTGGTGATGAATGCGCTCCAACATCTCAGGCGAAATAATCCCGCGCCCCACGGCCGACTGGTTCGAAACGACCGCGACCTTGATCCCCGCCCCATTGAGCCGCGCACACGCTTCCGCCGCTTGCGGGATCATCACGAGTTCGCCCGGGTGCTTGATGTAGTCCGCGCGGTCCTCGTTCAGGACGCCGTCGCGGTCCACCATCACGAGCTTCATGGCATGCGGCCAAGCACGCGCAGCACCGTGAACCGCGCCGTGTACATCGCGATGAGCCCGATCACGACGGGCACGAAGAACAGCCAGATGTAATGCTGAGGCGCGGTCACGAACTGCGGCATGTATTGCGCCCCGACCGGCGCCTCGCGGCTGTCGACGAAGAAACTGCTGCCGAGCAGCGTCGCGATCGCCAGCGTCAACCCGATCAACCCGCCGCGCAAACCAAGCCAAAGAAAATGCCGCTGAAACTCCGACGCGATGAAAACGTCGCGCGCGCCGATCATATGTACGACCTCGACAATCTCGCGATGCGCCTGCAATCCCGCTTGCGTCGCGTAGATCACGATCGCCAGCGTCGCCACGCCGATGAGCAGCAGCACCGCCCACCCGACGGCTTCCGAAGACGCCGCAAACGATGCCAGCTCTTCGTTCCATCGCTTGTGATCGTCGAGATGCGCACCAGGCACACCGTCGGCCAGCGCCTTGCCAAGCCCCTCAAGCTCGACCGGCTTACCCGGCGTCAACGTCACTTCGATGAGCTGCGGCACCGGTAAATCGCCGATCACGTTGCCTTCGCCGAGCCACGGCTCAAGCAACTTCTCTGCCTCGGCGCGCCCCAAAGGCTTCGCCGCAAAGATGCCCGGCCACTGCTGAACGAGGCGCAGGGCCTCCTTCATTTGATCTTCCGGCGAAATCTGCGGCGACGGCAGCAACTGCACCGTCACCGATCCGGACAACCCCTCAGTCCAATCCGCAGCCAACCGCGACAACGTCAACACTGCGCCCAGCGTCAAGCACGCAAGGAAACTCATCACCGCAACAATGGTATGCAGCGTCGCGCCCGAAGCGCTGTCGCCGGGCATCAATCCTGAAGAAGTGGTGTTCACGCGCGCTTGGCCTCGGCAAGAACCGCATCGGCGGCATTTGCCGTCGTCAGCCGCCCTTCCGCAAGCCGGAAAAGACGCTGCGCCGGCACGCGCTCCATGATGCGCTGATCATGCGTCGCGATGAGGACGCTGGTGCCCAGCTTATTAAGCTCGATGAAAAGCCGCATGATGCGCCCGCCGATATCGGGATCGACGTTGCCGGTCGGCTCGTCGGCCAGCAACAGTTCGGGCTTCGCAACAACCGCCCGCGCGATGGCGACGCGCTGCTTCTCGCCGCCCGACAACGTCGCGGGCTTGGCGTTCAACCGATTGCCCAGACCCACCCACGACAGCAATTCTTCGACTTCCGCGCGGTAACTCGACTCAAGCTCGTTCATCACGCGCCTGGGCAGCGCGACGTTTTCGAACACGGTAAGATGATCGAGCAGGCGAAAATCCTGAAACACGACGCCGATCCGGCGGCGCAGCGCCGGCAGTTCTTCACGCGGTGTGGTTGCAATTTCGCGGTCGAACATCCAAATCGCACCGCGCGACGGTCGCTCGGCGAGGTAGATCAATTTCAACAGAGAAGTTTTGCCCGCGCCCGACGGTCCTGTGAGCAAATGGAACGATCCCGGCTCCAGCGTGAACGAAACGTCGCGCAGAATCTCGGGCCCAAGCCCATAGCGCATCCCGACGTTCTCGAACCGAACCACCAATTAATCCTTTTCAGTTAATGGGTTAGAACACGACCCTGCGACCGGGCTTGCTTGCAGGTGCGAATGGGTTGTGCCAAAAGTCCAGAATCGACACGGGCAATAGCCTGGAATGATAATTACCTGCCCCCGCTGCGCAACTCGCTATCTGCTTGAAACCGGTGTCGTAAGACCGCCCGGCAGGCAGGTTCGCTGTGCGCGTTGCCAGCATACCTGGTTCCAGGATGCGCCGCTTGATTTGCCGACGCCCATCCCCGTTCCCGTTGAAGAGCCTGAGTTCCCTGCGGGCCCGGTGACCGACAAGTCGCGCATGCTGCCGCCGCCCCCGGGCTCGATCGCGCAGCCCTTGCCGCGTTTTGAAATCCCCGCGCCTTTGACGCACCCGTCGTCGCCGTCATCCTCGCCGTCGGTGTCGATCCCGGGATTCGGGGTGAGCGACCGCCTGCGGGCACGCTCGCGCAGCATGGCCGGCATCTTCGCGCTTGTGGCGCTGGTCGCTGGCTTCCCGCTGCTGTTTTTCTCGTTGCCCGAAGAGATCGTGCAGCTCTGGCCTGAATCGGCAAGCCTCTACGAATGGCTGGACATGCCGGTGAATGCGCGCGGCTTCAAGATCATCGCCACCCACTCTCAGGAGATGAACGGCTCCGTTCCGACTATCGCGATCAAGGGCCAGATCATTAACGAGACCGACCGCGAACTCGCGGTGCCGAAAATCCGCCTCTCGGTCCGCGACAAGGACCAAAAGGAACTCTACCACTGGACCGTTCTTGCCGATCAGCAAAAGCTGGGTCCGCACGAGGAAGGCAGCTTCACCGCACGCCTCGAAAGCCCGCCGCCCGACGCCGCCGATCTCGAAGTTCGATTTGCCAAGGCGGGTGAATAGCGTGGCTCACTTGGAGCCC
>JAEUMM010000213.1 GCA_016792645.1 Alphaproteobacteria bacterium
GAGGCTTCGATGCTGAAGACGCTCGCCACCGAACTGCACCAGAAGCTTGCCGTGCATTTGCTCAACGCGGCAGGCATCGCCGCGGCGGTATCCGGCGCGACGCCAAGTCCATGGACGGAGGTCGGCGCCTTTGCGAGCCGCAAGTATCTGGCGACCCGCGCCGCCAGCATCTACTCAGGAACAAACGAGACCCACCGCAATCTGATTGCACAGCGGCTGCTGAGCTGAGTGCGTTGCGCCAGTATCCGCAACGGGAGCGCATCAAGCAGGCGAGCCGCGAGTTGTTGACGGCCATCAACGTGCAGTTGGCGGCGCTGGATCGTTTTTGGCAGAATGAGCAGACCAAAGCGGCCGTGGAGATTTTCATCTTAAATCAGGTGTTCACGAAGCTGCCGACGCCCCCGTTCACCGCCGAAGAGTAGGACCGCATCGCCGGCAACATCTACACGCACGTTTTGGCGACGCGCTATGAGTGGCGAGACCTCCGCCCCGACCTGAGGCGGTCCGTGCTACGTCCCTAGTCGCGCGAGCACGCGTTGAACTGTGGCCAAGTGCCATCGGCCGCTGCGGCCGGTGGGGATGCCGCGTTTGTTGAGCTCCATGACCATGTCGCGAAGCGACAGACCTTCGTCCTGCAGTTCGCGCAGCGTTGACCGCAACGCCTCCGCGTGCGCGTCGGCGGCTTTGCGGTTTACCTTGGCGAGCGTGGCGCCGTGTTTTCCCAGCTTCACGCCGCGCGCCTTCGCGGCCGCGTGGGCGGCCTTGGTCCGAGCGCTGATGGCCCGGGCGTCCTCTTCGGCGACTGCGGCAAGGATGTGGGACGGTCAGGCGGTTGGCCGAGGGAATGTCGGCGGCGACGAACTCGATCTTGTCTTCCATCAGGCGCGAGAAGAAGGCGACGTTGCGCGCGAGGCGGCCGAGCTTTGCGATGACGAGGGTGGCCTTGTTCTTCTTGCACGCGTCGATCGCGGCGCGGAGCTTGGGCCGGCGCGCGAGCGCCTTGACGCCCTTCCCCGTCCACTTCGACAGACTCCTCGAGGAGCTTCCAGCGGCCGCCGTTCAGATATTGGTCGACGGCCGCACGCTGGGCCTCGAGCCCCAGGCCACTTTTGCCCTGCTTGTCGGTCGAGACGCGCAGGTAACTGACGAATTTGCGCTCGGCCATGCCCGCTCCGTATGTGTGTATACGGCATGGGACTTTGCAGGGATTTGCTGTCGGGAAAAATAGCGTCCGCGGGTCAATTGGGCCCCGCTCATCTGGCGCTTCGATAACGTCATGCTCAGGCCGCATGCGGTTCCGGACTTCTGCCGGGCGAATTCGACCGCTGGATGATCTTCGCTGAGTCCGGTATGTTGTCAGCATGGAGATGCATCAGGTCCGTTACTTCCTGGCCGTCTGCCGCACCTTGAATTTCACCAAGGCGGCGGAGGAGTGCAATGTTGCGCAGCCTTCGTTGACGCGCGCGATCCAGAAGCTGGAAGAGGAATTCGGTGGCCTTCTGTTTCATCGCGAGCGGGCGAACACCCACCTGACCGAATTGGGCCGGGCGATGCTGCCGCACTTGCAGCGCACGTTCGATGCGGCGCAGACGGCGCGCCAGCTCGCCACCGGATTCAAGAAGGGCGATGTCGTGCATCTGCGCGTCGGGGTTTCGCGCTCCGTCCCTTCCGACACGGTGGCGGGTGTGCTGGGCGGCGTGCAGCAGGCCGTGCCCTCGCTGGAGTTGACGCTGGAGGCCGGCGCCGACACGAAGCTTGTCGACGAGGCCGTCGCGGGCGATCTCGATCTGTTCATCACCGGCGACGATACGGAACTGCCTGAGAAGGTGCATAGCTGGACGTTGTGCCGCGAGCCGCTGATGGCGGTCATGGCAGAAACGCACCCACTGGCGAAGGCCAAGACGCTGTCGCCGAATGATTTCGACGGCGTCGATGTTGTCGAACTCGCGAATTGTCCCATCGCGGCCCGCTTCCGCCAGGTTTGCAGCGACGCGAATGTCGCGCCGAAATTTCTGAGACGCGTGGCGAGCTGCGATCAGGTCGTGGCGCTGGTGCGTGAGGGGCTGGGCGTTGCCGCTCTGCCGTCGAGTATGGTCGTGGGGACGGACCTCATGGTGCGGCCGATCGAGGGCACCACGATCGATCGCGCGATCACACTCGGTACCGTCGCCGGGCGAAAGTTTTCGGCGGCGAGCGACGCCTTCGTCAAACTCGCGCGCACGCGCGATTGGTCGAAGTCGGCCTAGGTAAGTGCCGCGAGCGCTTTCACGATCTCGCCCGGCTCAAGGCGATATCTGAAATCCGGATTCACATAGGCCATGGCGATGACACCGTCACGGCGCACGATATAGGTCGCGGGCGTAGGCAACAGCCATGCGTCGTTGCCGTAGATGCGCACGAAGTCGATGTTGCGCTCCATGTAGGCGGCGCGAATGTCGTCCGGCACCGGGAACATCAGCCCGCACTCGAGTGCCAGCGTATTGTCGAGATCGCATAGGATTTCGAAGTCGAGCCCGCGGTCCACCTTCGTGCGCAGCGCCGTGCCGCCGGCCTCCGGTGTGATGGCCGTGAGGGTTGCGCCCACTGCGCGGATTTGTGGCGCGACCTCGGCGAGCGCATTCAACTCGGCCGAACAATAGGGACACCATGCGCCGCGGTAAAAGCTGACGACGGCCGGCCCCTGCGCGAGAAGATCGGCGCGGCGGACGAACCGGCCGTCCGCGCTGGCGAGCTGGAAGTCGGGAAACGCGTCGCCTTCCTTCAACGCGCCTACGGTGGCGCCGCTTTCCGTCAACTGCTTGACGAGTTTGTCGTAAACCTCGCGCCCGCGCGCGCTCGCTTTGTCGCGGATCGCTGCGAGCGCTTCGGCGAGTGTATTCGCCGCCATGACTAGCCCAGGCTCCGCAGCGCGCCGACGATGTCGGCCGGGTCGAGGCGATAGCGGAAGTCCGGATTGACGTAGGCGTGCGCGATCGTGCTGTCGCGGGCGACGACGTAGGTCGCGGGGACGGGCAGAAACCAACTGTCATTGCCGTAGAACAGCGGAAAGTCGGTGCCGTCGCGCGCGAACACCTGCACCATGTCGGGCGAGATGCGGAAGACGAGGCCGAAGTCCAAAGCGACGCCGTTATCGACGTCGCACAGGATGTCGAACTTGAATCCGCGCTGCCGCTTCACCGCGAGCGGGATGCCGCCGACCTCGGCCGTGACGGCGACGAGCGTTGCGCCCGCTGCACGAATCGCAGGCTCTGCCTCGTGCAAGGCTTCAAGCTCCGCCGAGCAGAACGGACACCAGGCGCCGCGATAGAAGCTGATCACCAACGGCCCGCGCGCGAGCAATTCGGCCGAGGTGACGATGGCGCCATCGGCGCTCGGCATGGCGAACGGCGGGCACGCGTCGCCGACCTTCAGCGCAGCCTTCGCGGACTCGGCTTCGACGAGGCGGCGGATCAGCGCGTCGTTCAACGACCGGTACGGTTCGCCGATTTTGCTGCGCAGCTCGGCGAGGGCGTCTGTTAACGATTTCGATGTCATGGCGATAATCTAGTGTGTCCTCCCGCCACCGCACAATCACATCGCAATAGCGGCCGGCTATGCAATCGCAAGGCAAACGGCATTTCAGTTGGCGCGGCGATTTGGCGATCTTCGGCATGACGCTGAACAAAAGTTCAGTCCGAACCCCGAGGAGAACCACAATGCTGAATTCCCTGAAATTGTTGTCGACGACCGCTGCACTCGCGTTGGCGGGCTTTGCCCTGGCCCCCCAGGCGATGGCCGGCGAATGCCCGGCCGGTAAGGTCATGGCGGGCGCGATGAAGCCCGGCGCCACCATGCCGAAAGACGTGACGGACAACGTCATCGGCTCGATCGACCTGGGCCAAGGCTACAACATCGCCGGCAAGACGATGCGCCTGCGCAAGCTGGTGATCCAGCCGGGCGGCGTTGTGCCGTGGCACAGCCACGCGGAGCGTCCGGCGAACATCTACGTCGTCGAAGGCTCGGTGACCGAATACCGCTCGACCTGCGCTGTTCCGATCGAACACAAAGCCGGCGAAGTGGCCGTCGAATCGGGCGACCTCGCCCATTGGTGGAAGAACAACACCACGAAGCAGACCGTCCTCATCTCCGCCGACATCGTGGCGACCCCGGCGATGGAGAAAGAAGGCGGCATGTAAGGCTTTAGGTCTCGCGCCGGCCCCTCTCTCCCCCAGAAAGCGCGAGTCCGAATGGTGGCGTCCGCTCCTCCCCGAAGCGGACGCCGCTTTTGTCTTCAACTCAGCGAAGGAACAAGCCGATGCAACACGTCGCCACCCACGCGCGCGACCAACGCGTCGCCATGCCGTTTCGGCTTCTTGTCATCGGCATCATCAGTTTCCTGACGCTTGTCGATCTGTTTGCGGCACAGGCGATCCTGCCTTCTCTGACCAGGGCTTACGGTGTAACGCCTGCCGAAATGGGCTTTGCGGTCAACGCCAGCACGCTGGGCATGGCGGTTGCCGGGATCGCGATCGCGCTTCTCGCCGGGCGGATCGACCGCCGCCGCGGCATTTGGATCAGCCTCGCGTGCCTCGCCGTGCCGACGATGCTGCTGGGCACAATGCCGGACCTCGCGACGTTCACCGCGCTGCGCATCGTGCAGGGCGTGTTCATGTCGGCGGCCTTCACCCTGACTATGGCTTATCTGGCGGAGCACTACAGCGCGACCGACGTGGCGAGTGCGCTTGCCGCCTACGTGACCGGCAACGTCGCCTGCAACCTGTTCGGCCGCCTGATGTCCGCCTCGCTTGCCAGTTCATTCGGGCTCGAGGTCACATTCTTCGTTTTCGCCGCTCTCAATCTCGCCGGCGCCGCGCTCGTCTACTTTACGCTACAGCGCATGGCGCCGATGAACGCATCCATGGCGAAGTCGCCGTTTGCCGCGTGGGTCGCGCACTTCAGGAACCCGCCGCTGCGCGCCGCCTTCGGCCTTGGCTTCATCGTGCTCTTCGTGTTCCTGGGCACGTTCACCTACGTCAACTTCGTCCTCGCGCGCACGCCGATCGCGCTGTCGCCGATGTCGCTGGGCTTCGTCTATTTCGTTTTCCTGCCGTCGGTGTTCACAACGCCGCTCGCCGGGCGCGCGGTCGCCGCGATCGGCACCCGCCCGACGTTCTGGGCGTCATTCGCCGTCGCCGCGGCCGGCTTGCCGTTGCTGCTGATCGCCGATCTGACTGCCGTGCTGGCGGGTTTGGTGCTCATCGCAGCGGGAACGTTCTTTGCGCAAGCCGCCGCGACCGGTTTCGTGAGCCGCACGGCGACAACCGAACGCGGCGCGGCGAGTGGCATTTACCTCGCCTCCTATTACCTCGGCGGTCTCGCAGGCAGCGCCGTTTTGGGTGTGGTCTTCGACATGTTCGGCTGGACGGAGACGGTCGCCGTCCTGGGGATCGCGCTGGCGCTCGCCGCGCTCCTCACGTTTCAGCTCAGAGATCCACGCTGACCCTCGGGAGATTTTCGATGCAAAGATCATCATCACGTCCGCGCGTTGTCATAGTCGGTGCAGGATTCGGCGGCTTGTCGGCGGCGAAAGGCTTGGCCGGCGCGCCAGTCGACGTGACAATTATCGACCGGCACAACTATCATCTCTTCCAGCCGCTGCTCTATCAGATTGCGACCGCCTCCCTATCGCCCGGCGAGATTGCGCAACCGATCCGCAGCGTCTTGCGCGCGCAGTCGAACGCCCGCGTGCTGTTGGACGAGGTCTCCGGTATCGACAGCGCACGCAAGGTCGTGCGCACGGCGAGTGGGAACAGCATTCCCTACGATCATCTCGTGATCTCGACCGGCGCCCGCCACAGTTATTTCGGCAAGGATCATTGGGAGGCGTTCGCGCCCGGTATCAAGACGGTCGACGACGCCACGCGCGTCCGCGCAAAGATTCTACTCGCCTTCGAGCGGGCGGAGGGCGAAAGCAACAAGGCCAAACGTGACGCGTTGCTGACCTTCGTTGTCGTCGGCGGCGGCCCGACGGGCGTCGAGATGGCGGGCGCAATCGCAGAGTTGGCGCGACGGTCGATCGTCGCGGACTTCCGCTCGATCACGCCGCATTGCTCGCGCATCATCTT
>JAEUMM010000262.1 GCA_016792645.1 Alphaproteobacteria bacterium
ACGTTCTCCACCTGCTTCGGCGCCCCCTTCATGCCGCGCCACCCGACCGAATACGGCAACCTGCTCCGCACGCTGATCGCGCAGCACAAAGTCGACTGCTGGCTGGTCAACACCGGCTGGACGGGCGGCGCCTTCGGCACCGGCTCGCGCATGCCGATCAAGGTAACGCGCGCCCTACTCTCGGCAGCTCTCGACGGCACGCTGAAGTCCGCCCAAATGCGCACCGACCCACACTTCGGTTTCGAAGTCCCTGTATCGGTGCCGGGCGTCGACGCGAAAATCCTAAACCCACGCGAAACCTGGTCCGACAAAGACGCCTACGACCGCCAAGCCATCAAACTCGTCGGCATGTTCCGCGACAACTTCAAAAAATTCGAGGCCCACGTAGGCGCCGACGTAAAAGCCGCCGCCCCCAAACTGGCGCAAGCGGCGGAGTAATCCGCCAAGGCCGCTGATGCTCATCATCCTCAGCGGCCTCCCCGGCACCGGCAAAACCACAATCGCCCGCGCGTTGGCCAAGACCATCGGCGCCACGCATCTGCGCATCGACACGATCGAACAAACCCTGCGCAACGCTGGTCTCGCCGACATCACCGACCAGGGCTACCGCATCGCCTTCGCGCTGGCTGAGGACAATCTCCGTCTCGGTCAAACCGTCATCGCCGATAGCGTCAATCCGATCGCTCTAACGCGCGACGCCTGGCGCGCAGTCGCCGCCCACATCGGCACCAAACATCTCGACGTCGAAATCATCTGCAGCGACAAGGTCGAACACCGCCGCCGCGTTGAAACGCGCGCAACCGACATCGAAGGCCACAAACTGCCAAGCTGGACCGACGTCACAATCCGCGAGTACCACGCCTGGGACCGAACCCGCCTCGTCATCGACAGCGCGCAGGAAACCGCCGGCCAAGCCGTCCAACGTGTGACGGCCGCGCTATCCTGACCTGCGCACCCGCGCCTAGGATTACCTCCAAAGGTGGATCACATGCGCAAAACGACGGCACTCATCCTGCTAAGCCTCGCTGCATCGGCGGCATACGCCGCGCCGGCGGACTGGTCCAAAGTCAGACCCGTCGACGAACCGGACATGGTCTGGATGGTGGTCGAACATCCCGAAGGCCTCAAAGCAATGTTCGCCATCCCTGAATCCGACGGCGGCCTTCTCTGGATGGACTGCGCCGGCAAAGGCGCGCTGACGCTGACCTACGTCGACTCAAAGCTCGAACCGCACACGCCCTACGAGGTCCACCTGAAGTCCGGCGCTCACGAAACCGCAGTCGCCGCCAAGACGGACGAACGCATGGACCTCGACGACCTCGTCTTCCTCACGACGGCCAAGATCAAAGACAAACCCTTCCTCACGAGCCTGAAGAGAGGCGAACAACTCGCCATCATCATCGACCACGCCACGAAAGGCCGCTTCGCCGCAGAGCAGCTGCCGCCGCACGGCGCAAAGCTCAAACGCTTCTTCAAAGCCTGCAAACTGTAAAGGCGCATTCGCGCCGCGCTAGGAGTCGCCGACGAGCTTTCCAACATCGCGGGCACCATGAAGGACGCGCTCTATCAGAACGCCCTCACCCGACACCGAATAGAAAATCACATAGCTCCGGAATGAAAACGACCGCAGACCCGGCAGCAATTCGGAACGCGCACGGCCCGCTCGCGGCGAACGAGCCAGGGTGACGAAACGCTTGGTCAGCGCATCGACGAACTTGTCCGCCCGTGGAATCGAGTCGGCGGCAATCGTGAACCAAATCTCGTCCAGGTCTTGATCCGCGAGAGGCGTCGTTTTGACGCCGCGCACGATCACTTGGCCTTCGCGGCCAGCCTCGCTCGGCCTCTGCGCTTGATCGCCTCGGGATCGAAAGCGCGCGGCTTTCCGCTGCGCCGCCCGTCCTCAATGTCGCTCTTAAGTCGGGCGATCTGCGCGTCGCGCGTCTCCAGCAACTTCAACGCGGCGCTCACCAAATCGCTTTCGCTCTCATACTGTCCGGCCGCGATCCGGGCATTCACAAACTTTTTCCAGCGAGCGGACAAAACAATGTTCATGGCCAGATAATATCACATCGCAGAAGCGGAATCTAATGCGCCAAGTCCCAGTTGCGCCCGGGCTTGGCCTCGGCGACCAGCGGCACGGATAGCTCCAGCACCGGCTTGCACGCCTGTTCCATCACGCGCTGCACGATCTTGCAGGTCTCCGC
>JAEUMM010000295.1 GCA_016792645.1 Alphaproteobacteria bacterium
ATGCGGCCACTCGGCAAGCGAGTCCCGCGCGACCATCAGCTGCGAGACGATCTCGTGCGACGTCAAATTGCGCACCAGCTTCTGCGTCCCCGTGTGGCAGAAGCGGCAATTCAACGTGCATCCCACCTGCGAAGAAACGCAAAGCGTCCCGCGCTCCTCATCCGGAATGAACACGGTCTCGATCTCGATCCCGGGCCCAAAGCGGATCAGCCACTTGCGCGTCCCATCATCCGACGTCTGCGCCGCAACAATCTCCGGCCGCGACAGCGAGAACTTCTCGCTCAACTCGCGCCGCAACGGCTTGGCGAGCGTCGTCACCTGCTCGAAGTCGGTCGCGCCCTGCACATAGAGCGCGTTCCAAAGCTGCCCCGCGCGCATCGACAGATGCTTGGCCTCAATACCGGCGCCGGCGAGCGCGGTCTTGAGACCCTCGCGCGTCAAACCGATCAGATTGGGCTTCACGGAACTGCTCATCAAAGATCCAAAAGAAAAGGGCGGCTGAACCTCAGCCGCCCTCAAAAGGCCCTGATATCACGCCGCTAAAGGACTTTATTTGCAGCCTTCCGTCACTTTGTCGAGTGCGGCCGAAAGGCCCTTGAGCGAATAGGTGTCCGTGGTCAGCGTTCCGCGCTTGGAAAAGCCCTTAACCGTCATTTCCCCGTTGCTGCGCATGGCCGTGATCAGCCGCGCCTCTTCCGGTTTGTTCTGCAGCCAGGCGCCGTCCGCCTTGGTGAAGAAATTGAACTTGTCGGACCCGACTTCGACGGTCGCCTGTCCGGCGTCCTTGAACTGATAGCCGATGACGATCGAGGGCTCGTTCGCAATGCCCTGCTTGGGCCACGTTGTGATGATGAAATAGATCGGATCGCGCTTGGCGGTCGCGGGCTCTTTCGTCTGCGGCTGCGTCACGGCCCAACACACCGCGCCGCGCGCGTCGCTGTTCTTGTACGCCTCCCAAGCTTCGAAGGTGCCCAGCAACGTGGGGCCCGCTTGAGCGAAGGCAACAGCGCTGCTGGCGCATAACGCAAAGATCGCAACCGCGATCCGGCCGATAGAGAACGACATCGAAAGTACCTTATGTTTGGACGACGCGAAGTCACCAGGCGAAGCTTAGCAGCTTCAGGCACCCCAATGTGTCGCCTATCTTGGGCCGTTTTGTGAAGCCCCTTTGAAGGACTTAGCAGGCGCACGCGCCCGCCGAAGCCCCTGGGCGAAGGCGGAAAAGCGATTCCCGAGAAGTTAACAGGTTGCTAGGCTCCCCGCCTGCAACGCGCGCCGCCCAAGCCCGCGCCATTCCGCCGTCCATGAAGGCATCCATGAACCCGATCTTGGTTGAAGTGACGCGCGGCGGTCAGGTCGAAAGCCGCCACCGCGGCTCGATTGCCGTCGCCGACGCGTCGGGAAAATTGGTCGCCGCCTGGGGCGACGTGGAAGCCGCCGTCTATCCCCGCTCGGCCTTCAAATCGCTGCAAGCCATCCCGCTGATCGAAAGCGGCGCTGCCGATGCCTTCGGCGTCGGCGAAGACGAACTCGCGCTCGCCTGTGCCTCGCACAGCGGCGAGCCGATGCACGTCGAACGCGTCGAAGCCTGGCTCGCCCGCATCGACTGCCGCGAGGCCGACCTCGCCTGCGGCCCGCATCTCCCGCTCTACGAACCGGCGGCAC
Source organism: Alphaproteobacteria bacterium (assembly GCA_016792645.1). Taxonomy (GTDB): domain Bacteria; phylum Pseudomonadota; class Alphaproteobacteria; order Micropepsales; family Micropepsaceae; genus SZUA-430. The sequence goes on from JAEUMM010000295.1 coordinate 1,666, forward strand.
ACGCGATGCTGCGCGCGGGCGAACGCCCCTGCCGCCTGCACAACAACTGCTCCGGCAAACACACGGGCTTCTTAAGCGTCGCGCGCCACCTGCACATCGCCGTCGAAGGTTACGAACGCCCCGACCACCCCGTGCAAGTCATGGCGCGCCAAGCCATCGCCGAACTCTGCGACGTCAAAGCCGACGCCATGCCCGTCGGCATCGACGGCTGCGCAGCGCCCAACTACGCGATCCCGCTCGGCAACTTAGCGCGGGCCATGGCCCGCCTCGGCGACCGCGCGAAATTGAATCCGACGCGCGCTGAAGCCGCCAAGCGTTTGCTCGACGCCTGGAAGGCGCATCCCGGTTTGGTCTCCGGCACGGGCCGCGCTTGCGCCGACTTGATCGAAGCCGGACGCGGACGAACCGTCGTGAAGACAGGCGCCGAGGGCGTCTTCACCGCCGTCCTGCCGGAGAAGGGATTTGGCGTCGCGCTCAAGATCGACGACGGCGCCACGCGCGCCGCCGAAACGGCGATGGCGAAAGTGCTGACGCTGTTCGATGCGGCCGACAAAAACGAACCAAAGCTCGCCAAACATCTGCGTCCCGCCGTGCGCAACTGGCGCGGCGACGAAGTGGGCGAGCGCCGCGCCACCGAAGCGCTCGCACGTTTGCCTCAGTAGGCGGCCGGCGCAGCCTGCCCCTTCGGCGGCAGCGCTTCGATCGAGCGAATGACGCAACGATCGGCAAAGCCATGCCGCCCGACGATGATCTTATCGCCGGCGCTGAGGCAAATGCCCGGCCGCGCTTCGACGCGCGCAAAATGCGCCCAGCGCATCTCGCGGCAGCTGTTCACGAACGTCACCTTGTAGCGCCGGTTCGGCGACGTCTCGATGATCGCCGTGTAGTCGTCGATCTCTTTGAAATTGTCGATCTGCCGCACGAACGCGCACGACGAACGC
>JAEUMM010000307.1 GCA_016792645.1 Alphaproteobacteria bacterium
ATCACCGGAAGTAACGTCGCGAAACAGCGTCGGCTTGTCCGTGGCGCGGAAGGTCTGCACGTACGTCTTGGTGTCGGCCTCCTTCGGCAGTTCGTCGCCTTCGAGCTTCAGTGTCGACCATTCGATCGAAAACCCGCCTTCCGCCTTTTCCGGACGAATGACGACCTGGCTGAAGCGCGTCATCTTCCCTTGGTCGCCGTGCGCCGCGTCGCCGGGCACAGGCTCTTCCGACCCGTGGCCGAGATAGACCCCGTAGAAGTCGGAGATCTTCCGGTCGGCCGCCTGGGCCGCCGCCGAAAAGGCAAATGTCAGAAGAAGTGAAAGAACGACGGCGCGCATAGCGAACACCCCTGTTGAGTCGGCGCAGATTACACGCCGCACCGCCCGGGAAAAGGGGCACGACGGCACAGCGCCACGCAACCGCTGAGTGAGCCCGGTCACAACGGCACGCAATCACCGCAAACCAAGCGCCCGGATTTCCTTCGTGGTGAGCTGCCGCTTGGCCGCCGCATAGACGCGCGGACGGCCGTACATCGCCAAGCGGGCGTCGGCCGTTCCGCGCTTGCGCAACAGCACATCCTCAACCGGCTTCTCGAACGTCATCCGCCGCGCGCCAAGCGGCGTCTCAACCGTCTGCGCCACGGTCGGAACGGTGTGCAGCGTCACCTCCCACCAACAGTCGGCAACCAGATGAAGCTGCACCTTCTCCGAGACCACGCGCATCCGCGCTTCAAGCGCCTTGGCGTGCGCCGCCACATGCGCATCCCGTGCCGCACGCCATGACCGCCAATGCTTGTTCCGGCGCAACAGCCCGCTCTTCGGATCGACGAACAGCCGCGTATGACTGTCCTTCAACCGCACCGGCGCCCAGCGCTCATGCACCCAAATCTCGCCGTCGCGCAGGCTGGTTTTGATCGCGACGAAGTCCGGGATGTGATCGCGCACATGCTGCTGCACTGTGTTCGAAGGCTTCAAATTCTCGCAAATCTCCGACCAAACTTTCGTCCAAGGCCGATCGACCTGCGCATCCAAATACCGTTTCAACGGCGCGAGATTCTCGTTCAGGCTCTTGAAGCCGCCACGCAACTGCGCGTCGCGCTTCATCCCGACCTTGGACAAAGCGACCTCGTTCTCGCTCACCGTCTTATTCCGGCGCAAGCGCTCCCCACGCCCGCCGCGACGGGGCCGTTCAACAATGATCTTCGGCATATCGCCGCGCATGCACGTCGTCCGACCAAACAAAAAGGGCGCGGCTTATGCAGCCGCGCCCCGTTTCAGTCAAGTCGAAAGCGCCGTCAGGCCGCCTTTTTCGTCGTGGGCGCAAAGCGGCCGTAGAAGGTGTCGCCCTTCTCCGCCATGTCGCGCAGCAGTTTGCCGGGCAGGAAGCGCTTGCCGTATTTCTGCGCCAAGCGATCGCAGTCTTCGACGAACTTCTTCGTGCCGACCGTATCGATGATCGAGAGCGGCCCGCCGGTATAAGGCGCAAAGCCCCAACCGAGGATCGCCCCGACATCCGCTTCGCGCGGATCCGTGACGACCTTCTCCTCGAAGCAACGCGCCGCTTCAATCGCCTGGCGATAGAGGAAACGCTTCTTCAATTCGTCGACGAGTTCCGGCGTGGACGACGTGATCTTGAACTTCACGATGTCCTTCAACCCCGGCCACAAACGCTTCTTGCCGCCTTTGTCGGCCGGATAGTCATAGAAGCCTTTGCTGTTCTTGCGGCCGTAGCGGCCGAGTTTGGCCACCATCGTCTCGATCAAGGTATCGGCGGGACCGGCTTCATACTTGTCGCCCAGATCCTTCTTCGTCTGTTCCCGCACCTTGTAGGCAAGGTCCAGCGCCACGTCGTCCGCCAGCTCAAGCGGCCCACGCGGCATGCCGGTCATGCGCCCGACATTGTCGATGATCGCCGGCGCAATACCTTCCGCCAGCATCTCTTGGCCTTCGCCGACATACGTGCCGAAGCAACGCGACGTGTAGAACCCGCGCGAGTCGTTGACCACGATCGGCGTCTTCTTGATCTGCTTCACATAGTCGATCGCCACGGCAAGCGCATATTCGCTCGTCTTCTTGCCCATGATGATCTCGACCAGCTGCATCTTGTCGACCGGCGAGAAGAAGTGAACGCCGATGAAATTCTCCGGCCGCTCGCTGGCTTCGGCCAGACCCGTGATCGGCAAGGTCGACGTGTTCGACCCGAACACCGCCTTGTCGGTCAGATGCACTTCCGTCTTCTTCGTAACGTCGGCCTTGATCTCGCGCGTCTCAAACACCGCTTCGATGATCAGATCGCAACCCTTCAGGTCCGCATAATCGGTCGTCGGCTTGATCAACGAAAGAAGCTTCGCCTTCTTCTCTTCTGTCGACCGCCCCTTCGAAATCTGCCCATCGAGCAGCTTCGTCGAATAGGCCTTGCCCTTCTCCGCATCTTCGATCGACCGGTCCAGCAGCACCACTTCCATGCCGGCTTGCGCCGACACGTAAGCGATACCCGCACCCATCATGCCCGCACCGAGCACGCCGAGCTTCTTGACCGTCGTCGCCGGCACATTCGCCGGACGCCGTGCGCCCTTACCCAGATCCTGCATGGAAAGGAACAGCGAGCGGATCATGTTCCGCGACGCCGGATCCATCATCAGCTTCGTAAAATACCGCGCCTCGATACGCAAACCCGCATCGATCGGCACCGACAGGCCTTCATAGACGCACGACAGAATGTA
>JAEUMM010000378.1 GCA_016792645.1 Alphaproteobacteria bacterium
CAGATCGTTCCTTAGGGGCGAACCGGCGTGCGGCCAATGCTGTGATACTCGAAGCCCGCTTCGAGCATCTCGCGCGGCGTGTAGATGTTGCGCAGATCGACCATCAGCGCACGCTTGAGCAGGGATTTCGTCCGCGCGAGGTCCAGCGCGCGAAACTCATTCCATTCGGTGAGGATGGTCACGCCGTCGGCGCCCGTCATGGCTTCGTAAGCGTTTTGGGTCCACTTCACGCCGGGGAGCAGCTTCTCGGCCTCGTGCATCCCCTCGGGGTCGAAGGCGCGGACGGTGGCGCCCGCTTCGACGAGCGCCGGGACGATGTCGAGCGAGGGGCTGTCGCGCATGTCGTCGGTGTTGGGCTTAAAGGTCACCCCTAAGATCGCGACCGTCTTTCCCTTCACGCCGCCGAACGCGTCGATGATCTTGTTTGCCATCCGCTTCTTGCGGTCTGCGTTGACGTCGATCACGGATTCGATGATGCGGGAGGGTACGCCAAAGTCCGACGCCTGGCGGACGAGAGCGAGCGTGTCCTTGGGAAAGCACGAGCCGCCGTAGCCGGGGCCCGCGTTCAGGAACTTTGAACCGATGCGGCCGTCGAGGCCGATGCCGCGGGCGACGTCTTGGATGTCGGCGCCGGCGCGTTCGCAGAGGTCCGCCATCTCGTTGATGAAGGTGATCTTCATCGCAAGGAAGGCGTTGCTGGCGTATTTGATGAGTTCGGACGCTTCGCGCGTCGTGAAGACAAACGGCGTCTTGTCGTTGAGGAAGAGCGGACGATAGAGCGCGCGCATGACGTTGCGGGCGCGTTCGCTATCGGTGCCGACGACGACACGGTCGGGGCGTTGGAAGTCTTCGATCGCCGAGCCCTCGCGCAGGAATTCGGGATTGGAGGCGACGTCGAATTCGGCCGACGGGCGGCGTTCGCGAATGATCGCTTCGACCTTACTGCAGGTGCTGACCGGTACGGTCGATTTGGTGACGATGACGGCGTAGCCGTTCAGCGTATCGGCGATTTCGGCCGCCGCTTCCCAGACGTAGGTGAGGTCGGCAAAGCCGTCGCCGCGGCGGCTCGGCGTGCCGACGGCGATGAAAACGGCATCCGCGTCGGGGACGGCGGCTTTGAGGTCGGTTGTGAAGGAGAGGCGGCCAGCCTTCACGTTGTCGGCGACCAGCGCTTCGAGGCCTGGTTCGTAGATCGGGATCTCACCGCGCTGCAGGCGCGCGATCTTGCTTGCATCCTTGTCGACGCACACGACGTGGTGGCCGAAGTTCGAGAAGCATGCGCCTGACACGAGGCCCACATATCCCGTGCCGATCATTGCTACGCGCATTTCAGTACCTCAGTGCCGTCGTCAAAGTTTCAGTTGCTTCAGGATTTCTCTCAGCGGCCCTGCGGTGTCGGGGCGGCTGAGGCCGATGGCCACGTTCGCTTGCAGGAAGCCGACCTTGTCGCCGCAGTCATAGCGCTGGCCGTGGAAGCGCAGCGCGTGGAACGGCCCGTGGCCGATCAGGCGCGCGAGGGCGTCGGTCAGCTGGATTTCGTCGCCCGCGCCGCGTTCGTGACGTTCGAGTTCGGCGAAGACTTGAGGCTGAAGGATGTAGCGGCCGATGACGGCGAGGCGGGAGGGCGCCTTGTCCGGCGTCGGCTTTTCCACGATTCCGCGGACCGCAATGAAATCGCCCTTGCCGTCCCCGTCGGGTGTGATGATGCCGTAGCGCTTGGTTTCTTCTTGCGGCACTTCGCGGACGGCGATGACGTTGCCGCCGACTTCGCTGTAGGCGGTGTTCATCGCTTCGAGACAGCCGGGCTGATCGACAAGAAGTTCGTCGGGAAGAAGCACGGCGAAGGGCTCGTCGCCGACGAAGTGGCGTGCGCACCAAACAGCGTGGCCCAGGCCCAGCGGCTGCTGCTGGCGCGTGAAACTGACCGATCCTGTGGTCGGCAATGCTTCGAGAAGGCTGTTGAGCTCCGATGTCTTGTCGCGGGATTCGAGCAATGCTTCGAGTTCGTAGGCATGATCGAAGTGGTCTTCGATGATGTGTTTGCCGCGGCCGGTGACGAAAATGAACTGCTCGATGCCGGCGGCCTTCGCCTCTTCAACCGCGTATTGGATGACGGGCTTGTCTACAACCGGCAGCATTTCCTTCGGCACGGCCTTGGTCGCGGGCAAAAAGCGCGTGCCCATGCCGGCAACGGGGAAGACGGCCTTGCGTACGGGTCGAATGGCTTGAGTGGTCATGGGCGGAACATAAACATCCCGAGAACATCCGCAATGAAGAGCACTAGATTTGGTGGGTCAAACGACTGCTCTGCTTGGTAGTAACCAGATTGGCTGTGTGGACTGTGGCCGAATCACTATATCCTGGTCTTTATGGTTCGGGTGGCCCTAGTCCTTGTTGGCTTTTTGCTGTGCGCGAGTACCGCGGCCTGGGCCGGAGGCGTCGCCGATGCGGACGCCGGGCTTGCGCGGCTGAATGCCGGGGACGCCCCGGCGGCGGTTGAGCTGTTCACGCGGGCGATCCAGAGCAAAGAACTGAGCCCGGAGCGCTTGGCGCTTACCTACCACCATCGCGGGATGGCTTTCCACAGGGAAGGTCAGTCCGGGCGGGCGATCCTCGACTACACGACGGCGCTTTGGAGCAAGAATCTGCCTCGGGGCTTCAAGCCGCGCACGCTGAACAATCGTGGCTTGGCGTTCGAGTCCATCAACGACTTCGGCTCGGCGATGCGTGATTACAATCTCGCGTTGCGGATTAACGACGACTACGCGGAGGCCTACTGCAGCCGCGGCAACCTGCACCGCAAATTCGGGCGCCACGAGCAAGCGATCGCCGACTACGACATGGCGCTGCGCAACGGGCATCCGCAGCCCAAGTACGTGTTCCTTTGGCAGGGTATGTCGCTGGAAGGCTTGGGCAAACGGCGTGAGGCCATGGATGCGTTTCGCCGGGCCCTCTCGATTGACCCGAAGTTCAAGCTCGCGAAGACACATCTCGATAGGCTTGAGGCGTCCCATGGGCTCGACAGCATGTTGGGGCGGCGCAAGCTTGCGAAGACGCCGAATGTGCCCGTCGCGCTGACGTCAGCGCCGACGTTGCAGACGACGGCGGTGTCTAGTGAACTTAACGCGCCGCCCTGGATGCCGCCCGGCGGGAAGGCGCCGGCGATCGTAAAGCACGCGCCGCCGCCTGCACCGGCTCCGGCGGCCAACGACAATGGACTGGTTCTGCGTCCGGCGTTCGACGATCAGTCCAAGATTCAGGCCGCGCCGGGGCTGAAGTCTCAGCCCGGCGTGCTGGCGACTGCGCCGGAGAGTCCGGCCGCCGCGCCGATTGCGCCAACGCCGGCGGTGGCGCCCGCGCCGGAGGAGCCCAAAATCGCGAGTGGCGAGGGCGGGAGCGATGTCGAGTTCGCGTTGCAGCTCGGCTCGTTCAAGTCTGAGGAGCTTGCGAAAAGTGGTTGGCAGTCGGTGCTGAAGGTGGCGGGCGATTTGCTGGGTGGGCTCAGTCACGTTGTGGAGCCTGTCGTGCTGCCGGAGCGTGGGCGGGTCTATCGCCTGTTCGCCGAGGCTATGCCCGATCGTGAAGGGGCGCTCGGACTTTGCCGGACGCTACGGGATAAAGGCGTTGGCTGCATCGTCGTTCGGCGCTGAACGCTGCGGGCGTTGAGCCCCCCATCCAAATCTGTTAGGCGGACTTGAAAGGCGCAGTGCCGCGGAAGACGCGCGCGCCGAGGTTTTGCCATCGTCATCTAGGGAAGAAACGACATGACCCAGCCCAGCGTCGGGATCACCGCCTTTGGTGCGTATTTGCCGCGCCTGCGCCTGCAACGCAAAGCCATGGCCCTCGCCAACGCCTGGGCCAACCCCGGCATCATGGGGCAGGGTAAAGGCGAGCGCACGATGGCCAACTGGGACGAGGACGCCGTCACCATGGCGGTCGAGGCCGTGCGCGACGCGCTGCCGGGCAAGACGGATCCGATCGCGGACCGTCGCGGCATTGCGGCGCTCTACTTTGCATCGACAACCATGCCGTTCGCCGATCGCCAGAACGCGGGCATCGTGGCTGCGGCGTTGAGCTTGCCGGAGGAGATTCACACCGCGGATGTCACCGGCTCGCAGCGCGCCGGCGTGTCGGCGCTGATCGCGGCTGTCGAGAAGGTGAAGGCGGGGGCGAAGAATGCGTTGATCGCATCGGGCGACCGGCGCAAGGCGCGCGCGGGATCGACGCAAGAGTTTCAGTTCGGCGATGGGGCCGCGGCGGTTTTGATCGGCTCGGAGAACGTGGCCGCGCGGTTCGTCGGCAGCCACTCTTTGTCGGTCGATTTCATCGACCACTTTCGCGGCGAGAGCGAGGAGTTTGACTACAATTGGGAAGAACGCTGGATCCGCGACGAAGGCTATTCGCGGATCGTGCCACGGGCGGTGAAGGGTTTGCTGGAAAAGACCGGCGTTGCGGCGGGTGCGATCGATCATTTCATTCTGCCTTGCACGTTCGCAAAGCTTGATCAGCAGCTCGCCACCAAATGCGGGATCGATGCTGCGAAGGTGCGGGACAATCTGGCAGGTACGGTCGGCGAATGTGGAACGGCGCATGCGCTTGTGATGCTGGCGCATGCGCTTGAGGACGCGAAGCCGGGGCAGAAGATTTTGATCGCGGCGTTCGGCCAGGGTTGCGATGCGGCGATCTTCGAAGTGACGGACGCGATCGAGAAGGTGCGGCCGCATCGGGGCGTGAAGGGGTGGCTCTCGCGGCGCAAGGAAGAGACGAACTATATGAAGTGGCTCGCGTTCAACGGGCTTGTTGAGATGGAGAAGGGGGCGCGCGCGGAGAAGGACAACAAGACCGCACTCTCCGTCACGTATCGCAAGCGCGACATGCTGTTTGGGCTCGTCGGCGGTAAGTGCGAGAAGTGCGGCACGGCGCAGTTCCCGCGCACGCGCATTTGCGTCAATCCGAATTGCCGCGCGGTCGATGAGCAGAAACCGTTTTCGTTCGCAGAGTTGAAGGGGAAGATTCTGTCGTGGTCGGCGGACTATCTGACCTACAGCCAGGATCCGCCGTCGCATTACGGTATGGTGACGTTCGAGGAAGGCGGCCGGTTCCTTTCGGACATCACGGATGTCGACATCGGGACGATCGACAGCGGCACCAACGTTCGCATGGTCTTCCGTGTGAAGGACTTCGACGACCGGCGCGGGTTCAAGCGGTACTTCTGGAAGGCGGCGCCGATCTACTAACGCTGCGGAAAGGCCGTTCGGGATCGTGTTTTGACAGGGTTTGCGGGTCGTCGTTAGATGGATTCGCTTGGATATTTCGGAGGACGTCATGGCTAGCGGCATCAAAGACAAAGTCGCCATTCTCGGCATGGGATGCTCGAAGTTCGGCGAGCGCTGGGACATGGGCGCCGAGGAGTTGATGGTCGAGGCGTATCTCGAGGCGGCGAAAGATGCCGGCGTTGAGACGAGCCAGATCCAGGCCGCGTGGTTGTCGACACACATTGACGAGCAGTCTGTCGGTAAGGGCGGCACGCCGCTGTCGGTTGCACTGCGCTTGCCGAACATCGCGGTGACGCGGGTCGAGAATTTCTGCGCGTCGGGGTCCGAGGCGTTTCGTGGTGCGGTGTATGCCGTGGCGGCGGGCGCTTGCGATATCGCGTTGGCGCTGGGCGTCGAGAAGCTGAAAGACACCGGTTACGGCGGGTTGCCGACGGGGCAGCCGGGCACGCTGTTGCCGCAATGGGGCGCGAACGGATCGGCGCCGGGCAATTTTGCGCAGCTGGCTTCGGCCTATCGCGCGAAGCACGGGGTCTCGAAGGAAGATCTGAAACGTGCGATCGCGCATGTGTCGGTGAAGAGCCATGCGAACGGCGCGAAGAACCAAAAGGCGCACTTGCAGAAGCCGATCACGGAAGAGATGGCGTTGAACGCGCCGATGATCGCGGAGCCGCTGGGCCTTTTCGACTGCTGCGGCGTGTCGGATGGCGCGGCTGCCGCGATCGTGACGACGCCGGAGATCGCGCGGGCGATGGGTAAGACGAACATCGTGTCCGTCAAGGCGTTGCAGCTGGCGCTGTCGAACGGTCTTGAGAGCATGCACAATTCGTGGGACGGCAGTTACTTCCACACAGCGCGTATTGCGGCGAAGCGCGCGTATGACGAAGCGGGCATCAAG
>JAEUMM010000411.1 GCA_016792645.1 Alphaproteobacteria bacterium
CCGTCGGCGAAGGCCATATTGTGGCGGTCGCTTGAACCCCTGTCGCTGAACTTTGTCCTTGAGGGCCGGCATGATGCGTTTGACCTGCGCCGCCTTGTTGCTTGTTTCGATGGCCGGCGCCGCCTTTGCCGCTCCACCTGTGCCCCCTGCCCCACCCGCGTCTTCGAGCACGCTGCCCAGCGAGCCGTTGGTCGTCGATCTGAAGGCTGCCGGACGACAGCCGGGGAAGCGCGGCGGAACGCTGCGCATGTTGATGAGCAAGGAGAAGGATGTTCGCCTGCTCAACACGTGGGGTTATGCGCGGCTGGTCGGGTGGACGTCGAAGCTGGAGTTGAAGCCCGATCTTTTGAAGTCGATCGAGGTGAAGGACGGACGCATTTTCACGATGCGTTTGCGTGCGGGGCACAAGTGGTCGGACGGTTCGCCGTTCACGGCGGAAGATTTTCGTTATTTCTGGGACGACGTCGCGTCGAATAAGGAGCTTTCGCCTGCGGGGCCGCCGGTCGATTTGATCAACGGCGGCGAGTTGCCGAAGGTCGAGATCGTCGATCCGCTGACCGTGCGTTACACGTGGTCGAAGCCGAATTCGCGGTTCTTGGCGGCGCTGGCGCAGGCGCGTGAGCCGTACATCTACCGGCCGTCGCGTTATCTGAAGCAGTTTCACACGAAGTATGCCGATAAGGCCGCGCTTTCGAAGCGCGTGGCCGAGGCGCGGGTGCAGAGCTGGGCGCGGCTGCACAATCAAATGGATTCGATCGACGACAACGACAATCCGGCGCTGCCGACGTTGCAGCCGTGGGTCGCGACGACGGCGATGCCGTCGAACCGGTTTGTGTTCAAGCGCAATCCCTACTTCCATCGCGTGGACTCGGCCGGCGTGCAGTTGCCCTATATCGACGCGATCGAGGTGGCGATCACGGACTCAGGGCTTGTGTCGGCGAAGACGGCGGCGGGCGACAGCGATTTGCAGGCGCGGGGCTTGTCGTTCGGCGACATCACCGTGTTGAAGGCGAACCAGGCGAAGGGGAGCTACAAGGTTCTGACGTGGCCGATCGCGAAGGGGTCGCACGTGGCGCTCTATCCGAATTTGAACGCGAGCGATGCCGGGTGGCGGGCGTTGGTGCGCGATGTGAAGTTCCGGCGCGCGTTGTCGCTGGGCATCAATCGCTCTGACATCAACAAGGCGCTGTTCTTTGGCCTGGCGGCCGAAGGGAACAATACGGTTTTGAAGGATTCGCCGTTGTTTAAGCCGGCGTATCTGACGACGAATGCGTCTTACGATCCGAAGACGGCGAATGCATTGCTCGACGAGTTGGGCTTGAAGGCGCGCAATGCCGAAGGCACGCGGTTGATGGCGGATAAGCGGCCGCTGGAGATGGTGGTCGAGACGGCCGGTGAAGCGAAAGAAGAGACCGATGTGCTGCAGTTGATCGCGCAGCATTACAAGGCGATCGGCATCAAGCTGGTCGTGAAGCCTTCCGATCGCACGATCATGCGCAATCGCGCCTATGCGGGCGAGGCCGTGATGACGGCGCGGTCGGGCTGGGACACGGGCATTCCGACGACGGAGACGAGCCCCGATGAATTGGCGCCGACGCGGCAGGACAATCTGATTTGGCCGAAGTGGGGCCAGTTCTATGAGACGAACGGTAAGGTCGGCGAAGCGGCCGATCTGCCGGCCGCGCAGGAGCTGTTGAAGCTTGATGCGGTTTGGAGTTCGGCGAAGACGCCGGCCGAACGGAAAGCCGCATGGGAAAAGATGCTGGCGATCCACACCGAACAGCAATTCATCATCGGTACCGTCGCGGGCGTGATGCAGCCGATCGCGGTGCGCAATACGTTAAAGAACGTGCCGGAGAAGGGCGTGTTCTCGTGGGATCCGGGGGCGCAATTCGGCATGTACCGGATGGACGAGTTCTGGTTTGGCCCGTAACGGGTTATCTTGAGGGGCGCAACGACGAACGGTTCGGCGGCGCGCGCCGGGCCTAAAAGTGCCTCGACGGGGGAATGATGCTGCGTTACGCGGCCGAGCGTGTGATTTTGATGGTGCCTGCGCTCGTCGCCATCGCCGCGCTTATTTTTTTCATCATTCAATTGCCGCCTGGCGACTTTCTGTCGAACCAGATTGCAGAGTTGCGCTCGACCGGCGACGCGGCGGCTGCGGCGAAGGCGGAGTATCTGCGCACCGCCTATAGCCTCGACAAGCCGATGATCGAGCAGTTCGGCGTGTGGCTTGGCGTTTGGGAGGGGCCGCGCGGGTATTCCGGATTGCTGCAGGGCGATTGGGGGATGTCGCTGGAGTTCAACAAGCCCGTGGCCGATGTCGTCGGTTATGCGTTGGGGCCGACGATCGCGGTCAACGTGCTGGCGGTGTTGGCGATTTATCTGATCGCGTTGCCGCTTGGGATTATCGCGGCGGTGCGGCAGTACAGCTTGATCGACTATTTGATCGCGGGGTTCGCCTATATCGCGATGGCAACGCCCGGGTTTTTGCTGGCGTTGGTGGTTTTGATTTATTCGAACGCTTGGTTCGGCGTTTCGATCGGCGGGTTGGTCGATCCGCAGTATGCGGACGCGGATTGGACTTGGCCCAAGATCCAGTCGCTGATTGCGCATTTGACGATTGCGGTTGTCATTATCGCGTTCTCCGGCGTGGGCGCGATGATCCGGCGGTTGCGCGCGAACTTGCTCGATGAGTTGGGCAAGCCCTATGTCGTCGCAGCGCGGGCGCGCGGGATCAAGGGATCGCGGTTGCTGGTGCGTTATCCGGTGCGGATGGCGATCATTCCGTTCATTGCGGACATCGGGAATTTGCTGCCGTCGTTGGTGTCGGGGTCGGTGATCGTTTCGATCGTTCTCAGCTTGCCGACGGTCGGGCCGATCCTGGTGCAGGCGCTGAAGTCGCAGGATCTGTTCCTGTCGGGCTTTATTCTGATGTTCGCGGCGGTGCTGACGCTGATCGGCACGCTGGTGTCGGACTTGCTTTTGGGACTTATCGATCCGCGCGTTCGGCTTGGCCAAGGCGCCGAACGATGACCGTCACGGACGCCACGCTTGCGAAGTTCGAGACGCCGGGCTTTCTGGACCGGTTGTGGCGGCGGCCCGGCGCGTTCTTCTCGCTCGTGTTCTTGGCCGTGCTCTACGGGAGTTTGCCTTTCGTCGAGATGATCGCGCCTTATGGGACCGAGACGCGGAGCAATGACGCGCTGTTCGCGCCGCCCGCGGACGTGAACTGGTTTCACAACGGCTCGTTCATCGGGCCGTTCGTCTATGGGACGACGTCGACCGTCGATCTGGAGACGTTTCGGCGGGTCTACACGACCGACACGACGAAGGTCGAGAAGCTGAGATTCCTGTGTTCGGGCGATCCCTACCGGTTCTGGAATCTCTTCGAGATGGAGTTTCATCTCGTGTGTCCGGCCGAGGGCGGCAGCGGGTTCTACATCTTCGGCACCGATCGGCTGGGGCGCGATATCTTCAGCCGCGTGATGTATGGCGCGCGCATTTCGCTCACCATCGGGTTGTTGGGTGTGGCGCTGTCGTTTGTGCTGGGATGTTTGCTGGGCGGGCTTGCGGGGTATCTGGGTGGTTGGATCGATTCGTTGATCCTGCGGGTCATCGAGCTCTTACGGTCTCTGCCGGAGTTGCCGCTTTGGATGGCGCTCGCCGCCGCGTTGCCCGCCACGTGGTCGCCGCTTTGGGTTTATTTCGGGATCACGTTGATCTTGGGGCTGCTCGATTGGCCCGGCCTCGCGCGGGCTGTGCGGGCGAAGGTGCTGTCGTTGCGCGATGAAGACTATGTCGTGGCGGCCGAGCTGTTGGGGGCGAGCCGGGTTAGGGTTTTGTTCCGGCACATGCTGCCCAATTTCTCCGGTCACTTAATCGCGAGCGTGACGCTGGCAGTGCCGGGAATGATCCTGGGCGAGACGGCGTTGTCGTTCCTGGGGCTGGGGCTTCGAGCGCCCGTCGTGAGCTGGGGCGTTTTGCTGAGCGAGGCGCAAAGCATCAGCGCGGTTGAGCTTTATCCTTGGCTCTTGATCCCGCTGTTGCCGGTCGTGTTGGTGGTGTTGGCGTTCAATGTCTTGGGCGACGGGCTGAGGGATGCCGTCGACCCCTATTCGAATTAACAATACTTTACGCGACGGAAACATTTCAAACAATTGTTTGAACTAGACCTTTAGCCTTCCTATATATGTTGCCGGTCTTGGGGCAGCCTCTTTTGAGCATCGGCGTATGAACGACGCGACACCTGTGCGGGCGGCGACGCCCAGCGATATCGAACGCACGCTTGGCGTGGGCAGCTCTAAGGCGCCCTGGTGGCGGCGCTGGTGGGTTGTCGCCATCGTGCTGGCGGTCGCGGCGGTCGCGGCGTGGTGGGTTCTAACGCCGGCCAAGAAGACCGAATATGTGAAGGGCAAGGCCGAGGTCGCGACCATCCGTGCGCTGGTCACCGCGACGGGCACGCTGCAGCCCATCGACAAGATCACCGTCGGCGCCGAAGTGTCGGGGCGCGTCGACGACGTGCTCGTCGACTTCAACGACAAGGTCAAGAAGGGCCAGGTCATCGCGCGCATCAATACGGACGAACTGCGTGCGCGCACCGTCCAAGCGCGCGCAAGCGTCGCGCAGGCGCAGGCCAATCTCGCCAAAGCGCAGAACGATTTGAAACGCGCGGGCGATCTGCAGAAGCAAGGGTTCGTTTCGGCGTCGGCTTACGACCAGGCGCTGGCTTCGCGCGACGTTGCGCGCGCGACCATCGCCAACGCAAGGGCGGCGGCCGATCAGGCGGAGGCCAATCTGGCGAAGGCCGACATCAAGTCGCCGATCGACGGCATCGTGTTGAGCCGGAAGGTCGAGCGCGGACAGACGGTGGCGGCGAGTTTTCAGACGCCGGAGCTCTTCATCATCGCCTCCGATCTCACGAAGCTTGAGCTCACCATCAATATCGACGAGGCCGATATCGGCGAAGTGAAAGTCGGACAGGACGCGACATTCACCGTCGATGCCTATGCCGCGCAGACGTTCGATGCCAAGGTCATGGAGTTGCGCAACGCGGCGACAACGATTTCGAACGTCGTGACGTATGAAGGCGTTCTGAGCGTCAGCAACAAAGACGGGCGGCTGAAGCCCGGCATGACGGCGACGGCCGACATCACGACCAATGTCGTAAAGGATGTCGTGAGCGTGCCGAACGGCGCGCTGCGCTTTACGCCGCAAAGCACGGCGACGAACAGTTTCGTTCCGGTCGCGACGACCGCGCCCGTCGATCCGATCGCATCGGGCAAGGGCAAGGTTTGGACGGTCGGCGCCGACGGACAGCCGGTGTCGCGCGACGTGACGTTGGGCGTGACCGACGGGCGGCGCACGCAGGTGACGAGCAACAACGTCAAGGCGGACGAAGAGTTCATTCTGGATATCGCGCAGCCCGGCGCAGGCAAGTAGCGCCCATGGCCGGCACGCCGCTTATCCGCTTCGACCATGTGTCCAAGATCTACGGCAAGGGCGAGACCGAGGTCCGCGCGCTGGACGACGTGACCCTTTCGATCGACGACGGCGAGTTCGTCGCGATCATGGGGCCGTCGGGGTCGGGCAAGTCGACGGCGATGAATATTCTGGGCTGTCTCGATACGCCGACGAGCGGGCGGTATTTTTTTCGCGGCGTGGACGTCGGCACGTTGAACCGCAGCCAGCGTGCGCTGCTGCGGCGCAACTACATCGGCTTCGTGTTTCAGGGGTTCAATTTGCTCAAGCGCACGACGGCGCGGGAGAATTTGGAGCTGCCGCTCATCTATCGCGGCGATTCGGCGGCGGTGCGCAAGGAACGCGCGCTGAAGGCGCTGGGGCTTGTCGGGCTCGCCGACCGTGCGAATCACACGTCTTCGGAACTTTCGGGCGGGCAGCAGCAGCGTGTGGCGATCGCGCGGGCGCTGGTGACGGAACCGGCGGTCATCTTCGCGGACGAGCCGACCGGCAACCTCGATAGCTCGCGTAGCCATGAGATCATGAAGCTGCTGGAAGATTTGAACCGCACCCGCCATATCACCATCGTGCTCGTCACCCACGAAGACGACATCGCCGGCTATGCGCGGCGGCAAATTCGCTTCCGTGACGGCAAGATCGCGTCGGATACGCTGACGCAGCAAGGCGCTGCATAATGTGGTGGAACACGCTTCAGCTGGCTTGGCGCGAACTACGCGCGAACGTGTTGCGTTCGCTGCTGACAACGCTTGGCATCATTGTCGGCGTCGCGGCGGTCGTGATCGTCGTGACGCTGGGGCAGGGCCTCACCATGAAGGTCACGGCCGACATCGCGTCGATGGGGCGCAATCTTTTGTTCGTGCTGCCGTTCACGCCGCAACGCGCGGGACCCGCAACGCCGCAGACGCCGTTCAAGATGGACGATTCGGAGGCGATCGAGCGCGAGGTCCAAGGCATTGCCGCGGTCGCGCCGTCGACGATCAGGCAGACGCAGGCCGTCTACGGCTCCAACAACTGGCAGATCGCGATCAACGGCACGTCGAACGAGTATCTAACCGTGCGCGATTGGCCGATCTCGCAAGGGCGCGCGTTCACCGACAGCGAGGAGCGCGGCGGGCGCACGGTGTGCATCTTGGGCGAGACGCCGCGCAAGGAACTGTTCGGGCAGCAGACGCCCCTGGGCGCGAAGATCAGGCTCGGCGCGACGTCGTGCGATGTCGTCGGCGTGTTGGCGCCGAAGGGACAATCGACGTTCGGGCAAGACCAGGACGACACCATCTTGATGCCGATTCTCGCCGTGCAGCGGCGCATGACCGGCACGACCGACGTGCAGCAGATCTGGGTGTCGGCTGCGACGGCGGCGCAGGTGCATCCGGTGCAGGAATCAATCGCCACGCTGATGCGCGAGCGGCGGCGTATCCGGCCGGGCGAGCAGGACGACTTTTTGATCCGCGATCTGCAATCGGTGTCGAGCCTCGTCGAATCCACGACGCAGCTTCTGACCGCGGGTCTTTCGGCGGTGGCCGCGATCAGCCTCCTCGTCGGCGGCATCGGCATCATGAACATCATGCTGGTCTCCGTCACCGAACGAACGCGCGAAATCGGCATTCGCCTTGCGATCGGCGCGTTGGAACGGGACGTGCTGTTGCAGTTCCTGATCGAGGCCGTGGTGCTGTCTTGCGTCGGCGGATTGATCGGCGCCGCCCTGGGCCTCGGCGCATCGGCCGGCATCGCCTATGCGATCGGGGTGCCGTTCGTACTGAGTCCGTGGGTGGTCGTCATTTCGTTCGGCTTTTCGGCGGCGGTGGGCATCGTGTTCGGCTTCTTTCCCGCTCGCCGCGCGGCCGGCTTGGACCCGATCGAGGCGCTGCGCTACGAATAGGCCGCCCGGCCATCTGCGCGGGTGGACGGTCGCTTCAAGCGCTTGAGCTTTTATTGTCGTGCAACACCATCAAGCGGAGCGACGATCTATGTCCGAGAGCGATGCTGCCGCCACGCCCGATGCGGCGCGCGAGGTTCTTGCCTTTTGGCGGGAGGCGGGACCGAAGCGCTGGTTCGCGCACGACGATGCGTTCGACGCGTTGTTCCGGACGCGATTCCTCGCCTTGCACGAGCGGGCGGCGCGGGGCGAATTGGGGGCGTGGACGAAGAGCGCCGACGGCGCGTTGGCGTTGATCATTCTTCTCGATCAGTTTCCGCGCAATTCGTTTCGCGGCACTGCGCGTATGTTCGCGACGGACGCGATGGCGCGCCGCGTGGCGAGCGCGATGATCGATCGGGGGCAAGATCAAGAGATCGACGAAGGGCTTCGGGCGTTCGTCTATCTGCCGTTCGAGCATTCCGAGGATTTGGGCGACCAAGAGCGGTCGGTCGAACTCTGCCGGACTCTGGACGCCGAAACGGCGAAGTGGGCCGACATCCACCGCGACATCATTCGCCGCTTCGGCCGCTTTCCCCACCGCAACACGGTTCTCGGGCGCGCGACGACGCCCGAGGAGCAAGCCTTTATGGATGCCGGCGGCTTCGCCGGCTAGCGCCTACGGCTGAGCGGGCGGTGCCGGCGGTGTGGGCGTCGGCGGCTGCGTCTGCTGGCGGACCGTGAAGTTGCCGGCGCCGCTGATTTCCTGACGCAATTGACCGGAGTAGCTGTCGACGGTGACGTCGCCCGCGCCTCTGATCTTGATCGTCGGATTCACCGCATGACCCTTGAAGGTCACATCGCCTGCGCCCGAGATGTCGACGGAGAAGGGGTCGGCGCGACCTTGTTCGATGAGGATGTCGCCCGCGCCTTTGATTTTGAGATCCACGGGGCCTGCGACCTGCGCGATCCGCACGTCGCCTGCGCCTTTGATGTCGGTGCGGACGCTGCCCAAGACCTGACCGATCTTCACGTCGCCGCCGCCTGCGATGTCGAGGTCGAGCGTTTCCTTCACGCTGCCCAGCGTGATGTCGCCTGAGCCTTTGATTGAAACGTCGGCGCTGAGCGTGTTGCCGATACGCGCCTCGACGGCGTGGCCGACAAGGCGTAGCGGCGCGTCGATGTTGCCGGCGTTCAGCGTGCCGACCATGCCTTCAAGCTCGTAGGGCGTGCCGACCGGCGCGGTGATGCGGATCGACAGGTCGCGCACCTTGCGATCTTCCCCCCACAGATTGAACAGGTTCCAGGGGAACCAGGCCTGATCCTCGTCTTCGATCTCGAGATGCAGGAGGAGCTCGTCGCCAACAGTGCGGACTTCGAGTTCTTTCAGGACTTCGGGTTTGCCGGTGGCCTGCAGGCGCACGGGGCCTGGTGTCGGCACGGTCACGAGTTCAACGCGCGCGACGATGCCGTCGATGTGGACGCGACGAACCGTAAATGTTTTGTCGATCGGCGCGCCGGTCGGACTCGCGGCGCTTGGGTTCGCTGCGGAAGCGCTGATGCCGACGAGGCCGCTCAGGCTTGCGAGGCCCGGAACTTCGACGCCCATGCCGTGACGAAGGTCGCCGAGTTGCGAAAGCGTGGCGAGACCGCCCACGCCGGCGGCAACGCCGACGAGGCCCAGTTTGACGATGAAGCTCATGAATTCGGTCCGGTGATGGTGCTGGTCTGGCCCGAGCCGCTTACCGCGCCGCTGGTGACGACGGAGGTAGGGTCAGGGCGCGTCAGATCGGCGAAGATGATCATGCCCGATAGACCAACCAGGCCGACGACCGAGGCCACGGTCAGTCCGGCTGCCAACGCCACTTTCGCGAGAACGCTCGTCATAGGTCCGCCCCATAGGTAATCAGGCTATAGTGTGAAGTGTATAATAGGTGTTTCAGCCAGTTTCAAGAGGGTGGCCGATTTTTGGTCATCGGGCTGTGACCCGTTTACCGAGACGTCAGGGTCCGTAAGTGGTTGGCCTGGGCGGAATCCAAGTATTCCTCAAGGCGCTTGATCCGGCCGTTTTGGACCTCGCAGACGATGCAGGCGGGCATGGAGAACGGGCCGCCGGCCGTCTCAGCCTCCAGGACGTGCTGTTGCATAAAGCCGCCGGGGATCGCGACGCGGCGTTGGATGCGGTAGTGGCGGTTGGTCAGGTTCTTCGCCACCCACGACAGCACGCGCAGGTTTTCGTCGACGGTTTGGTCGAGGCGGTCGTTGTTGTGCCAGATGCGGGCGTCCGGGGCGTAGATCGCGCGGATCGCTTCGATGTCGCCGGCTTCAACCGCGCGGAAGAAGCGTTCGGCGACTTCGAGAGCGTCGCTCATGGAATCAGGCGATAGCCGCCGCTTTCGGTGACGAGAAGTTTGGCGTGCGTCGGGTCGTTCTCGATCTTTTGGCGCAGGCGATAGATGTGGGTTTCGAGCGTGTGCGTCGTGACAGCGGGGTTATAGCCCCACACTTCATGCAGCAGCACTTCACGACCGACGACTTTATCGCCCGCCCGATAGAGAAATTTCAGTATGGACGTTTCTTTCTCGGTCAGGCGCACCTTCGTGTTGTTCGCGCCGGTGAGCAATTTGGCCGACGGGCGGAAGGTGTATTGGCCGATCTTGAAGACGGCGTCTTCGCTTTGCTGATGGCTGCGCAGATG
>JAEUMM010000422.1 GCA_016792645.1 Alphaproteobacteria bacterium
GTGTTCTGTTTTTGACAGCGGACGCGCTTGTGCAGCAGTTCCTTGCCTCACCCCATTCGCAGGGCGCGATCGTCCTGGCCGGGGAGATCGACGTCCTCGTCTGCGACGATGTCCAGGCGTTGCGTCGCCATCCCGCGAGCAGCGACGCGTTCGTTCAATTGGTCGACGATCTTCTTGCGAACGGCAAACAGGTCGTTCTGGCCGCGGACATGCCGCCGCTGTCGATGGATCAGCTGCCGGCGCGTTTGCGGGCGCGCTTTGCCGCGGGCGGCAGTGTCGAAATCCGCGCGAGCGACTATGAGTTGCGGCTGGCGATCGTGCGCGAGCTGGCGGGGCGGCGCATGCAGGAAGAGCCGCGCTTCATCGTCGGCGACAACGTGCTGCGCCTCATCGCCGCGAGCATCAAGAAGGACGTGCGCGTGTTGAGCGGGGCGTTGCAGCGGCTGGAGGCCTACAGCGAGCACGGTAAGGCGGAGATTACCTTCGAGGCGGCGAAGCGCTGGCTCGACGATTTCCTGCGCGAGCAACGCAAGGTCTTCAAGGTGAGCGACATCAAGCAGATGGTGGCAAGCCGCTACAACATCCGGGTGAGCGATATCGATTCCAAAAGTCGGCGGCAGGAGATCGTACTGCCCCGTCAATTGGCGATGTACTTAACGAGGCGCCTGACCGATCGCTCGCTTCCCGAGCTAGGACGCAGCTTTAAGCGCGACCATAGTACTGTGCTCCACGGCTTTGAGAAGATCCGGGACCGGTGTTTGCGCGAGCCCGCGTTCGCGGCGCATGTCGAGGCGTTGGTGCGCTCGCTGGAGGAATAGGGGCATCCGAGTCCTTGTGTTTCATGTGCGGCTCCTGCTGTATGGTTTGCAGCAGGAGCTTTTTATGGCCGATATCTTCGACAACTATCGTGATGAATTCCGCGCGCGCGTGCTTGGCGGGCGCCCGCGATCTATTCTGGAGGTCGGAAGCGGCGACGGCGCTTTCCTAAAGACCGTCCAGGGCGAGGTTGGGCGATTGGCCGGCCTTGAGCCAAGCGGCGAGGCGGTGGACGCCTTGCGCGCGGAGGGGTTCGAGGCGGTGCAAGGCTCGGCGGAACGGTTGCCGTTCGCGGACGGCGAGTTCGACGTCGTCGTGTTTTCGTTTACGCCGCATCACATCGGGGACTGGAACGCGGCGCTGAGCGAAGCGATGCGCGTCGCGCGCAACGGCGTCGAGATTCTGGACGTGTGGTACGACGATACGGTTGCGGATCAGCGCACAGCGCATGAGTTCGACCGTTGGCTGAAGGCGATCGACCGGCGGACGGGGATGGTTCATTTCGACACGCTGTCGCCGGCGGAGCTGTTGGCGCCGGTGATCGGGCGGCGCGACGTGACCTATGACTATGTGTGCCGGCGCATCGGGTCGTCGCAGAATATGGACGAGACGCTCGAAGTGGCGCGGACCTATCTCTCCAAGGTCGACAACGATGCCGAGTTGTCGCGCGCGTTCGACCAAATCATCACGGCGGCGCACCGCGACGGGATGACGGATGAGGGCTGCATCCAGATGACGATCGAGAAAGGATCGTAGGGATCAGCCGCGCGCGCTCCGAGCGGCGGCCAACAACGCCTCGGGCACGTCGAAGGTGGCGCTGGGGCGTGCGCTGACGCGGTCGTACCACGCGCGCAGGTGTGTGGCGTTTTCGGGGATGTCGACGCCGATGAAGCGTGCGAAGTCGAAGGTCGACTGCGCGACGATGTCGGCCACCGTGTAGCGGTCGGCGGCGAAGAATTGGCGGTTGCCGAGTTCTTTGTCGAAGAGATGGCAGGCGCTGTCGACGATTTTGCGGTTGGCCTCGCCGTAGTCGGTGAACTGTTTGCCCATGGTCGCCGTCGCGACCGCCGCGGTGAAGGGATGCGTGTGCACCCAGATTTGGCCGACCGGCGTCATCAGGCGGAATTCGATGCGGCGGATCCACATATCGACGTTCGCCCGTTCTTTCGCGTCGCGGCCGAACAGGTTGGGTTCGGGGTGCAGGTCTTCGAGAAAGCGGCAGATCGTGACGCTTTCGGAGATGCAGGTGCCGTCGTCGAGTTCGAGCACCGGTAGTTGGCCGAGCGGATTGCGCGCCAGGTGCTCCGGCGATTTGTGCGCGCGCTTCGTTATGGGCGTGTGCACCAACGAAATGTCGATGCCCTTTTCCTTCATGAAGATGCGCACCCGGCGCGGGTTCGGCGCCGGGTCGTGTTCGTTGTAGAGTTTCATCTCAATTCACGCGCCGTTTCTTGTCCTTCCAATATGGCTCGCGGAGTTCGCGGCGGAGGATTTTGCCGGAGGGGTTGCGCGGTAGGGCTTCGACGAAGTCGACGGACTTCGGCACCTTGTAGGCCGCGATGCGGGTGCGGCAGAAGGCGATGATGTCTTCGGCGGTGGCCGTCTCTCCCGCTTTGAGGACCACGATCGCTTTGACGGCCTCGCCCCATTTGTCGTCGGGGACCCCAATGACGGCGCAGTCGGCGACCGCCGGGTGGGCCATGACGGCGTTTTCGACTTCGGCCGGGTAGATGTTTTCACCGCCCGAGACGATCATGTCCTTCACGCGGTCGTGGATGAAGAGGAAGCCTTTCTTGTCGAAGAAGCCGGCGTCACCGGTGTAGAACCAGCGCTTCTCGCCGCCGAAGAACGAGCGGCGGGCTTTGATGGCGGAGGCGGTGGCGTCGGGTTTGTTCCAATAGCCCTTCATGAGCGTCGGGCCGCTGATGACGATTTCACCGACCTCGCCCGTTTTCACTTCTTTGTCGTTGGCGTCAAAGATTTTGATGTCGAGGCCGGGATAAGGCTTGCCGCAGGAGCGCAGCAGGTCGCCCTTGTGGTCTTCCGGCTGCAACGCGGTACCCGCGCCGACGGTTTCCGTGAGGCCGTAGAGTTGGGTGAAGCCGCAGCCTTTGAAAATGGCTTGCGCGGTTTTCAGCGTTTCCTCGGCGATCGGCGAGGCGCCGTAGAACATCGCCTTCACCGACGAGATGTTGGTCGTCTTCACCTTGGGCGACTGGGTCAGCATCAAGATGACCGCCGGCACCAAGAACATGTTCTTGATCTTGAACTTTTCGATCAGCGCCAGGAGTTCGTCCGGCACCACCGTCTTCATGATCACGCCGAACGAGCCTTGGGCCAACGTGGTCAAGCCCATGTTCGTGCCTGCAACGTGGAAGTTCGGCATCGCGACGAGGTTCGGATCGCCCGCGTCGAAGGCGCCCCACTTTGCCTCCTGCGCCGCCTTGAAGAAGGCGATGTAGTTGCCGTTGGTGAGCTGCACGCCCTTTGGGTTGCCGGTCGTGCCCGACGTGTAGAGCTGAATCGCGTCGTCGTCGGCTTTGATCTTGAGGTGCGGGTCCTTCGTGTTTTGCGCATCGCGCCAGTCGGCATAGGCGGGCCATGACGCATGGCCACCATCGACGGCGACGATGTGCTTGAGTTTCGGGCACTCCTTCTTCACGCCCTCGATCATCGGCACGAATTCGGCGCCGACGAAGACGACTTCGCAGCCGGCGTCGTTCAGGACGTAGACAACTTCCGGCGGGGCGAGGCGCCAGTTGATGCCGACCAGCACGTTGTTCGCCTTGAAAGAGCCGAGCAGAACCTCGAAGAAGATGTCCGAGTTCATGCCCATGTAGCCGATGCGCGCGCCGGGCTTTTGGCCCAAGGCGATGAGGCCGTTGGCGACCTGGCTGGTATGGGTGTCGAGGGCGGCGTATGTCGTTTCGCGGCCTTGGAAAAACATCGCGGTCGAGTTGCCGCGCTTCTTCGCCTGCTGGCGCGGAATATCGGCCAAGACCTTGAGGCCGGTGAAATCGTACATCGGCTGCTGTTCCTCCCATGAGCGTTCTGTTTTTTTGCACTCTAGCGTGGCGCGCCGTAGAGGCAATGGTGCGGTGCGAAATCGCTTCCCTGCCCATGCCGGTTGGCTAGAGTGCGCGGCCAACTTTGAGAGAGACGCCCATGGCCCGCGTGCCCTATCCCGATCCGAAGTCGCTGTCTGCCGAAACCCAGGAGGTTTTGGGCAAGATGCCGCCGCTCAACATCTTTCGCATGATGGCGGGAGGCGAAGGGTTGCTCGCGGCGTTCACCCGGATGGGGAACTATCTGCTGTTCAAGTCGAAGCTCAATCCGGTGCTGCGCGAGATTGCGATCGTGCGGGCGGGCGTGCTGTCGAAGGCGAAGTATGAGGTTTACCAGCACGAACGCATCAGCCGCGATCTCGGTATGAGCGAGGCGCTGATCAAGGGGATCCATGCGGGGCCGGAAGACGGCGCGTTCAACGAGCTGCAGAAGATGGTGATGCGGTATACGGACGATGTGGTGAAGAACGTGCGCGCGAGCGACGCAACGTACAAACCGCTGGCGGAGAAGCTGTCGTTGCAGGAGATGCAGGAGCTGACCGTGACCATCGGGTATTACATGATGGTGAGCCGGTTTCTGGAGACGTTCGACGTCGATATCGAGCAGCCCGGGACCAAGGGCGTGGCATTTCCGGACTCTCAGAAACAGAAATCATGAGCGAGGCGGTGGAACGGCCGCTCAAGGCCGAGTCGCAAGGTCACGCGCCCGGGCGCGGGCGGCTTGAGGGGCGGCGCATTCTCGTTGTCGGCGGCGGGCAGGATGATCGCGGGCTGGACGACGCGCCGATCGGCAATGGTCGCGCGATGTCGATCCTGTTCGCGCGCGAGGGTGCGCGGGTGGCAGTGGCGGATCGCAACATGCAAAGCGCCGAAGCTACGGCGTCGATGGCGCGCGATGGATCGGCGGTGTCGATCGAGGCCAATGTCGCTGTGCCGGCCGAGATCAAAGCGATGGTGAGCGAGGCCGTCGCGAAGCTCGGCGGGCTCGACGGCGTGGTGTTCAACGTCGGCATCGGCGCGGGGATGTGGCTTGAGGGATCGACGCCGGAGATTTGGGATCGCGTGTTCTCGGTTACTCTGCGCGGGGCGATGTTAACGTTGCAGGCGGCGATGCCTGTTCTCGCCGACGGGTCGTCGATTGTCTTGATTTCGTCGATTGCGTCGATGAAGGCCGGCAGCCGTATGCCGTCTTACGATGCGTCGAAAGCTGCGCTCGGCGGCTTGATGCGGCATGCGGGGATCGAGGGTGAGCGGCGCGGCATTCGCGTGAACATCGTGGCGCCGGGGTTGATGGATACCTCCATCGGACGCGAGGCGACGCGCGGGCGGCCGGGGCGTGCGAAGACGCCTGTGCCGCTGGGCCGGCAAGGCACGGGATGGGAGACGGCTTATGCTGCGCTCTTTCTCATGTCAGATGAGGCGGCATACATCACGGGGCAGACATTGGCCGTCGACGGCGGCATGACGGGTTTGAGATAGCGAGGACGATGTGAGCGACACGCGCAAGGTTTGGTTGGACGGGGCGAAGGGGTTGCTGCCGGAGACGGTGACGCTCAGGCGGAAGATTCATGAGCATCCGGAGTTGGGGTTGCATTTGCCGAAGACGGTGGCGGCTGTGCGCGAGGCGTTGGATGGGCTCGATGTAAAGATCGAGACGGGGCCTTCGACGTCCGGTCTCATCGTGACGCTGCAGGGGCCGACGCAGGGGCGGACTGTTTTGTTGCGCGGCGATATGGATGCGCTTCCGATGCCGGAGGATACCGACCTGCCCTTCAAGTCGAAGGAGCCGGGGCGGATGCATGCGTGCGGGCATGACTCGCATACGGCGATGTTGGCCGGGGCGGTGAAACTGCTTCACAAGAACCGCGCGAAGTTGGCGGGGACCGTGAAGTTCATGTTTCAGCCGGGCGAGGAAGGGCACTTCGGCGCGCTGCGCATGATCGAGGATGGGTTGATCGACAAGCATCCCAAGCCCGATGGCGCGTTTGCGATGCACATCACGCCGAACGTGCCGACGGGAATTTTCACCGCGAAGGCTGGGGCGTTCATGGCGTCGACCGATACGATCAGCATTCGCGTGGTCGGTAAGGGCGGGCATGCGTCCACGCCGCAGTTCTGCGTCGATCCGATGCCGGTGGCGTGCGAGATCGTGTTGGCGCTGCAGAGTTTCGTCACGCGCAAGATCAGTGCGTTCGATCCCGTCGTTCTAACGATTGCGCAGATCAATGGCGGGACGACGAACAACGTTATTCCGGAAGCGGTGACATTGGTCGGCACGCTGCGCTCGGTGTCCGAGGCTTCGCGTAAGCGGGCGAAGGAAGGGCTGAAGCGCGTCGCAGAGAAAGTCGCCGAGGCGCATGAGGCGCGGGCGGAGGTAACGCTGACGGCCGGCTACGACGTCACCGTGAATGACGGTCGTATGGTCGCGCTTGCGGCTGAGACGGCGCGCGGGCTGTTCGGCGAGCATGGGTTTGCGCCGATGCCGGCGCCGGTGATGGGCGCTGAAGATTGGGGTTATGTCCTGCAGCGGATTCCCGGGTGCATGGTGTTCCTGGGCGTCGCGCCGGAGGGTTGCGATCATCATCACGCGGCGCCGTGTCACTCGAACCGGATGATGTTGGACGAGAACGCGATGGCGAACGGGATTGCTCTTTATGCGGCGGTTGCGGAGCGGTTCTTGGACGGCGGCTTGCCGGCGGCTTAGATCACCACGGAGTTTCGCGATGTCGTTGGCGAAGAGCGGATTTGGTTATAAGCGCGGGCTCGCGGACTTGGGGCGCGGGACTTATGCGTGGATCCAGCCCGACGGGTCCTGGGGATGGTCGAATGCGGGGTTGATCACCGATGCGGATCAGTCGCTGCTCGTCGATACCTTGTTTGATTTGAAGCTGACGCGCGAGATGCTGGCCGCCATGCGCGATGCGGTGCCGCGGGCGGCCAAGACGATCGGGACCCTGGTCAACACGCATCACAACGGCGATCACTGCTACGGCAATGAGTTGGTCGAAGGAGCGGAGATTATTGCTTCCGCGCATGCGGCCGAGGAGATGAAGCGCGAGCAGCCGGCGTTGATCGCCAACTTCATGAAGGCTGCGCCGTCGATGGGACTGACCGGCGAGTATTTGATGCATTGCTTCGGCGCGTTCGAGTTTAACGGGATTACGCCGACGTTGCCGACGACCACGTTCAGCGGGCACCTGTCGCGCAAGGTTGGGAACAAGTCCGTCGAACTGATCGAGGTTGGGCCGGCCCATACGGGCGGCGACGTGTTGGTGCATGTGCCGGCCGATCGCACCGTGTTTACCGGCGACATTCTGTTTGTTGAGGGCACGCCGATCATGTGGGCGGGGCCGGTCGGGAATTGGATTGCGGCTTGCGACGCGATCTTGGCGCTGGACTGCGAGACTGTCGTGCCGGGGCATGGGCCGGTGACGGACAAGCACGGGGTCAAGGCCGTGCAGGATTACCTCATCTATATCCGCGACGAGGCGCGCAAGCGGTATGATGCTGGGATGAGTGCGCGCGATGCGGCGCATGATATTGCGCTCGGCGATTACGACTCGTGGGGCGACGCGGAGCGGATTGCCGTTAACGTGGCGACGCTCTATCGCGAGTTTTCCGGCGATGCGACGCCCGCAAATCCGGCGGAGCTTTTCGCGCGTATGAGTGAGATCTGGCAGCAGCGGCGGCGCTAGTTCCAATTTCGTTCTTGCAATCGCGGGCGCGGCCTACGAAATATGCGCGGATTGCGGGGCGGGACGAGGGACTGATGGCTGACGGGCAACGCGAGCTTTTGGATCGCTTGCGCATCAATCGCGACGACGAGGACGATGAGGACGGCGCCAACCGCTGGATGATCATCGGCTTCGGCGCGGCGTGCGTGCTGGCGGTGTTTGCCGCGATCTACGTGTTTTGGCCTTCGCAGGCCGCTGAAGAAACGGTCGCCGTGGCGGAGACGCCTGCGGCTGCTTCGGGCTCGACGACGACGGGTGCGCCCCCTGCCCCGGCCGGTCCCTCGGCGGACGGTGTGTTGTCGGCTTCGGGTTATGTGACGGCGCGGCGTTTGGCGACGGTGTCGGCCGAGATCACCGGGCGCATGCAAGAGGTGCTGGTCGAGGAAGGCATGGCGGTCGAGGCGGGTCAGGTTTTGGCGCGCATGGATACGACGCTGGCGCAGACCGAACTCGGGATCGCCGAGGGGAATTTGAAATCGGCGCGCGGGACATTGGCTGTGGCAAACGCTGACAACGACGAGGCGCAGCGTGCGTTGCTGCGCATTCGCGGCGTGAAGGCGCGCGAGTATGCGAGCGTTGCGGAGAACACGCGCGCGCAGGCGGCGGCTGAGGCTTCCGTTGCGCGGCTGACGCAGGCGCAGGGCGGTTTGCGCTCGGCCGAGCAGACTTATGCGCGGGCGAAGGCGCTGCTCGACAAGCATGAGATACGCGCGCCGTTCGCCGGCGTTGTGACGACCAAGGACGCGCAGCCGGGCGAGATCGTTTCGCCGGCGGCCGCTGGGGGCGGCTTCACGCGCACCGGCGTTTGCACGATCGTCGACATGAACTCGCTTGAGGTCGAGGTCGAGGTGAACGAGTCCTTCATCAGCCGCGTGAAGCCCGGGCAGAAGGCGAGCGCGACGCTGGATGCCTATCCCTCGTGGGAGATCCCGGCGAAGGTCGCGGCGATCATTCCGACCGCCAATCGCGACAAGGCGACCGTGAAGGTGCGGGTCGCGATCCAGACCGGCGATCCGCGCATCCTGCCCGAGATGGCCGCGAAGGTTATCTTCTACGACGAGTCCCAAGAGACGCCACCGTCCCCTCAAGGAAAATAGCATGAGCGACGCGTTGATCGTGCTGAAGAATATCGGCAAGCGCTATACGCGCGGCAAGCAGCAGGTACGCATTTTCGACCATCTGGACATGGCGATCCCGCGGCAGGATTTCGTGGCGATGATGGGTCCTTCGGGGTCGGGCAAGACGACGCTGCTCAATCTGCTCGGCGGCATCGACAAGCCGAGCGAAGGCGAGATCGCGTTCGAAGGCAAGCGCATGGACGATCTCAGCGAGGGTAAGCTCGCGGCGTTTCGGGCGGCGAATGTCGGGTTCGTGTTTCAATTCTACAATCTGATGCCGATGCTGACCGCGGCGCAGAATGTGGAGTTGCCGTTGTTGCTGACCAAGCTCGGGCCGAAGGCGCGGCGTGAGCGGGTGCAGACGGCGCTGACGATCGTGAACCTTGCCGATCGCGCGCGGCATAAGCCGTCCGAGCTTTCGGGCGGGCAGCAGCAGCGTGTGGCGATCGCGCGGGCGATCGTTTCGGATCCGAAGCTTCTGCTGTGCGACGAGCCGACGGGTGATCTTGATCGCGAGACGGCGGATGAAATTCTTGGCATGCTGCAGACGCTGAACCGGGATCTGGGCAAGACGATCGTGATGGTGACGCACGATCCGGAAGCGGCGCGGTTCGCCAAGCGTACGCTGCATCTCGACAAGGGGCACTTCGTCGAGAAGGACCTCAACGCGTGACCTTCCTTCAGCTGATCCGGAAGAACCTGTTCCGCAAGAAGCTGCGCACGGCGTTGACCATCTTCGCGATTTTCATCGCGTTCCTGATCTTCGGCGTTTTGGCCACGTTTCAGAATGGCATGAACGCCGGCGTCGATCTGGCGGGCGCAGACCGTCTCATCGTGACCAACAAGATCAACTTCACGCAGCCGATGCCGATCGCCTATGTGTCGCGGGTTGCGGCCGTGCCCGGCATCGCGCGCGTCGCGCATGCGAGTTGGTTCGGCGGGTACTATCAGGAACCTAAGAATTTCTTGGTGTCGTTCGCGATCGACCCCGCATCGTATCTCGACATCTACTCGGAATACGTTGTGGCGCCGGCGCAGCGCGAGGCGTTCCTGCGCGATCGCGGTGGGGTTTTGGTCGGCAAAGTGGTGGCCGACACGTACGGCTTCAAAGTCGGCGACCGCATACCGCTCAAGAGCAGCATCTGGCGGCAGAAGAACGGTTCCGACACCTGGGACTTCACGGTTTCGGGCATCGTCACGCCGCGCGAGGCACGCGTGGACACAAACTTCGTGATGTTCCACTACGAGTATTTCAAGGAGACGCGCGACGTCGGCGGCGACACGATCGGATGGATGATCGTGAAGACCGCGAACACGAAGGACAACGAACGCATCATCAAGACGATCGATACGCAATTCGCCAATTCGCCGTTCGAGACCGAAACGAAGACGGAGCAAGCGTTCAACAAAGCGTTCATCGAGCAAATGGGCGATCTTGGGTTCATTATCCTCGCCGTGGTCGGTTCGGCTTTCGTGACCATCCTCTTGATCGTCGGAAATACGATGATGTTGACCGTGCGGGAGCGGACGAACGAGATCGCGGTGTTGAAAACGATCGGGTTTACGGGCGAGCGCATCTTTGCGCTCATCATTGGAGAGTCTCTGCTGCTTGCGGTGATCGGGGGGCTCTTGGGCGTTGGGCTTGCCTGGCTGATCAGCTTCGGCATGGCGCAGGCGATGAGCAGTTTCGGACCGATGACGTTTTCGCTCAACACGGCACTTACATCGTTCGTCCTGATCGCGACGCTCGGAGTGCTGACGGGATTCGTGCCTGCCTATCGGGCGATGAAGCTCGACGTCGTGACCGCGCTCGGAAGGAAGTAGCCGAATGTCGCGCACACTCACGCAGATCATGGCAGTGACGTCGATGAACCTGCGATCGATTCCTCAGCGGATTTGGACCTCGCTCTCAACCGTGATTGCGATCGGGTTCGTCACCGGCGTTCTGCTCGCATTCCTTGCGCTCGCGAACGGATTTGCGGCCACGGTGTCCGGCACCGGTTCGCCGGACGTCGCCGTCATCCTGCGCAAAGGCGGCGATGAGTTGAGTTCCGTGCTGACGCGCGAACAGACGCTCTTGATGCAAGAGGCGCCGGGCATCGCTAAAAGCGCCGACGGCAAACCACTGATGTCCCCCGAACTCTACGTGGTGATCGACGGCATCAAGAAGTCGAGCCAGACCAAGGCCAACCTGCCGTTGCGCGGACTGGGAACCCTGGCCGATCAGGTGCGCAAGGGTGTTCGAATTTCGTCGGGGCGGATGTTCCGCACGGGTACCAACGAGCTCGTCGTCGGGCGCTCGGTGTCGAAGCAGTTCGAAGGGTTCGAGGTCGGCAAACAGATTCGCTTGGCCTCGCAAAATTGGACCGTTGTCGGCGAGTTCGAGGCCAACGGGTCGGTGTTCGAGTCCGAACTTTGGGCGGATGTGGCGGTGCTGCAGGGGCTTTATCAACGCGGCAGCACGGTGCAGTCGGTGCGGGCGCGGCTACAGAGTCCGGACAGCTTGCAGAAGGTGAAGGATTTCGCCGAGGCCGATCCGCGCATCAAGCTGGACGTGAAGTCGGAGCAGGCGTTCTACGCGGCGCAGAGCAAGGGCATGAGCGACGTGATCCAGTATCTGGGCTGGCCGCTTGCGATCGCCATGTCGTTCGGCGCGCTCGCGGGAGCGCTGAACACGATGTACGCTTCGGTCGATGCGCGCATGCGCGAGATTGCGACGTTGCGTGCGTTGGGGTTCGGCGGGTTGCCGGCATTTGTGGGCACGATGGCGGAGTCGCTGTTGCTGTCGGTTGTCGGCGGCCTTCTGGGCGCACTCGGCGTCTATTTGTTCTTCGACGGATTGAGTGCTGCGACGTTGGGCGGGAACTTCACGCAGGTCGTGTTCTCGATGAAGCTCTCCGGCGACCTCGTGCTTCAGGGCGTGATCTTGGCGCTCGTCATCGGGTTCGTGGGCGGCTTCTTTCCGGCGTGGCGCGCAGCGCGCGTGCCAATTCTTGCCGCGTTCCGCGCAGGTTAGAGCGCCTTTGTGTATTCGACGAAACCCGGCTCCTCGGCGAGGCGCTTGTAGAGGTTGCGAGCGGTCGTGTTCGTTTCGTGGGTGAGCCAGTAGACGCGTTTGCCGCCGGCCGCTTTCACCACATCGTAGACGTGTTCGATGAGAGCGCGGCCCATGCCGGTGCCGCGTTCGGTCGGCTGGACGAAGAGGTCTTGCAGGTAGCACGTGGGGCCCTCCATCCAGCCTGAGCGGTGCAGGATGATGTGGACCAGGCCGCGCGGCGTGCCTTTGTGTTCGGCGAGGTAGGCGAACATCGGCTCGGCGGGATCGAGGTAGCGCTGGAACGTCAGGTCGTATTGCGCTTGCGGGAGCGTCGTTTCGTAGAAGGCTAGGTAGCCTTTCCAGAGTTCGTTCCACTGCGCGCGGTCTTGTCCGACCAGGGGGCGGACGCGGACGGCGCCCTTCTCGCTCGACCGGCTGAAAGCCGCAGCGTCAAGGCCGAAGGTCATGGGTTCACTCCCCGCGCGGGCGCGCTTTATGTGTGCTAACTCAGTCTAGTCCAACATTGAGGCGAAGCCCATGTCACTCGTTCTGTATGAGCATCCGCTTTCTCCTTATGCGCAAAAATGCAAGATCGCGCTTTACGAAAAGGGCGTGCCGTTCGAGGTGAAGATGCCGACGGCGATCGGCTCGGGTCATGCGGACGACGATTTCATCAAGGCCAATCCGCGGGCGGAAGTGCCGGCGCTGATCGACGGCGATTTCGCGATCTTCGATTCCACTATCATTCTTGAATATATCGAGGACCGGTTTCCGGAGCCGCGGTTGATGCCGCGCGATCCGAAGGGGCGTGCGCGGGCGCGGATGATCGAAGATGCGATGGATACGCATTATGAGCCGATCAACTGGGGCTTGGGTGAGATTCGTTGGTTCAAGCGCGCGGAAGGAGAGCGTGCGCGGGTGATCGAGGCGCGGGCGGCCAGTCAGGCGCGCGATTTCTACGCGTGGTTGGAGCGGCATCTGGGCGACCGGCAGTGGTTCGGCGGCGATCAGTTTGGGTGGGCGGATGTCGCGGTCATTCCGTATGTGAACGGGTCGACGGGGCTTGGTGTCGGGCCGTCGCCGACGTCGAAGCTTGGGCAATGGCAGGCGGGCGCGAACGCGCGGCCTTCCGTCGCGAAGACGGCGCAGGCGGCGGCGGAGTCGATCAAGGGCATGGCGATGGTCGGCGAGGCGGTGAAGCAGCGGCTCTTCAAGCGCGAGTATCGCGATCACCGGCTTGAGTGGATGATCCGTTCGGGCGGGCTCGACGTGGTGCTGGAGGGCATTCAGGCCGACACCATCCGCTTCTCACACGAGTTCCGGTGAACCATGACGCACGAGATTATCTTTCATCACTACCCCACTTCGCCGTTCTCGGAGAAGGTGCGCGTCGTCTTCGGGATGAAGAAGATGACGTGGCGGTCGGTTGAGATTCCCAACATGTTGCCGAAGCCGGACTTGCTGCCGCTGACCGGCGGTTATCGCAAGACGCCGGTGATGCAGATCGGGGCCGACATTTTTTGCGATACGCAGATCATCTTGCGCGAGATCGAGCGGCGCGTTCCTGATCCGCCGGTGATGCCGCAGGCGGGGTTGAGTTTCGGGCTCTCGTTCTGGACGGACAAGGCGTTTTTCTTGGCGACAGTGCCGCTGATCTTTGGCGAGCTTGGGCCGATGGTGCCGGAGGCGTTCATCAAGGATCGCGAGAAGATGGCGCCGGACCGGCCTTTCAATCTTCAGCAGATGAAGGCGGCGGCTCCGTTGATGAAGGATCAGTTTCGCGCGCATGCCGGGTTCTTGGATGCTCAGTTGACGGACGGGCGCGCGTTCGTTTCGCCGTCGACGGACGGCAAGCCCTCGGTCAGC
>JAEUMM010000440.1 GCA_016792645.1 Alphaproteobacteria bacterium
GTGCGTTTGGTCGAGCAATACGATCTTGCGCAGTCGCTGTGGTCACCGTTGCAGGTTCCCTACATTAGCGACTTTGTGACTTGCTTCGGCACTTGGTTCGCTCACCCGATCGTCGCGAACGGCTGGTTGCCGACGTTCTACTATTGCTACGTGCTCCTCGGATGGATTTTCCTCTCTTTGATGATTGCGGGGTTCTCCGGGATTCTTCGAAATGATTGAGCGATTGCGGGCGCACGCCATTTGACGCCTTTTCTTTCTGCGGCGGCGATGAAGAGCAACTCTCGCTGATCGTTCGCTTAGGAAATCAGGAATATCGGCACCGGTGCGCCGAGCACCTTGCTCGCTGATCCTCCGAATGCAATTCCCTGTTCGCTCCCGAAACTTTCCCTGATCCGGTGAGCAGGGAAATCGTGCTGAAAAGCCTGGATTGCTGCGCTGTTGAAGTGACGATTGCGGACGCTATTGGGCCGAGACTCGGAAAATTCGCTGTAAATTGGCCCAGAACAGGGAATTCGGTCGCTGTTATCGGCAGAGCAGGGTGAGGTCCACACTGCGCACACAACCAGCCCCCCGCGTCAAAGTCGGGTCTCAAGCTCGCCGCAGCACGCGCACCAGCAACAGAAGAACGATGGCGCCGACCGTGGCGGCTATGATTGTGCCGATGATGCCCGGCATGATCACGATATTGAGCTGCGCAAACAGCCATCCGCCGAGTAACGCGCCGACGATGCCAAGGATGACGTTGCCGACAAGACCGAAGCCGTAGCCCTTGACGATGAGGCCGGCGAGCCACCCGGCAATGGCGCCCACGATAATCCAGATCAGAAGCGCTTCGGCGGTCATGGCGTCCCTCCCGGTGAATCGGACGCAAAGTATAGCTCAGATGGTGGGAGTGATTCAGGGAGGAAGAACCGGGTCACGGCGCGCGGGATGTCGGCCGCGCTGGCTGGGGGGAGACGATGGGACCGTGACCCGGAACCCGTTTAACGCGACGCAGACGGCGCTTGGCCGCGGTCGATGCGGGAGATCTTCGTGCCTTCGATACTGAGACCCGCCATCAGGCCCTGTTGATTGAAGATGAAGGCATAAGCGTCTTCCTTCAGCGTCGACGTCGACAGATTTTTCGCGATGCCTTCGTCAACGACCACAACAGTCGGACCCACGCCGATCTCGAATCCAGCGGTCTTCTCGATGTAGTCGATAGCCTTGTCGTTCATCAGAAACACGACATAGCCGTACGATTGCGCGCCCGCCTGCAAACCCCACGAACCCGAGACCGAGTTGTAGTAGTCGACGACGCGGTTGCCCTTCATCATCGTCCCTTCGCCATAGGAGCCGCCGAACACGAGGCCGGCCTTGACGATGTTCGGAAACACGAGCACGGCGCGCGCGTTGCGCGCGATGTCGTTTGCGGTTCGGTTGGTCTGCGTCAGATTGCGCAAGGCCTGCGCAGAGTCGCGATTAAGATCTTCGGCCGAAGCCGCTTGCGCAGCCGTTGCGAAGCTCAGCGACAGAACCGTCGCCATCGCCATCGCGCAGGCAGTCATCGTGTTGCGTAGGGAATTCATCCGGGTGTTCTCCTTTGGTCGGATCGCCGGCTCCACGCGACTTTGTGCGGCCGGAATGGGGAGCGGCCGTCGCAGGATCGGAAATCGGGTTAGAGAACGCGGATCCGGGAAACCAGTTCCCGGATCCGGTGCGGTGTAGTTATGCCGCCTGTCGTTTGCTGCCGTGGAAGAAGAGCGCCTGACCAACCGCGGCTTTCACGGTCTCGGGCAGGAAAGGTTTCGTGATGAGATAGGTCGGCTCCATGCGCTCACCCGTGAGCAAACGCTCCGGGTACGCCGTAATGAAGATCACCGGAACGTCGAAGCTGCGAAGAATGTCGGCCACCGCGTCGATCCCCGAACTGCCGTCGGCCAAACGAACGTCGGCAAGCACAAGACCCGGGCGGCGCGATAGCGCCTGGCGAACCGCGTCCTCGCGGGTCGCGGCAATACCCACGACCTCGTGTCCGAGTTCGGTCATCATGTTCTCAAGATGCAGTGCGATGATCGATTCATCCTCGATGATCAGCACACGCGACGCCAGTTGCTGCTCGATTGCAAGTTGGGCGTCGGCGATCTCGCGTTCGACATCATCGACGCTCTTGCCGAGGATCGTCGCGACGTCGCCCCGTCCGAATCCTTCGAGCGAGGTCAACAACAAAGCCTCGCGGCTCGCAGCCGACAGTGCCTGAAGGCGCTCGTCCGGCGTGGCCGGGCCTTGCTTGTCGGCCAGCGGGGCACGCTTGTCGGCGGTGCCCGACCAGATAATGTGGAATAGGCGGTAGAGCCCAACCCGGGGCGAATCCGTGTCCCCGAGTGCATCCTGCTGCGCCAAAACGGCCTCAAGCGTGGCGCGCACATAGGCGTCCCCGGCAGATTGTGAACCGGTTAACGCCCGCGCATATCGGCGCAGGAAGGGCAAATGGGGGGCAATGGACGCGGCCTGAGTCATTCGACGTCTCCCTAAGTGCGTACGGGGAACTAAACGGGTATTCACGAAAAAAGTTCCCCGGAGCATGGAACTTTTCTTGGACCAACACGTTTTTTACACCGAACCTACGTGTATCGGTCCTTCGCATGCACAGCGACAACAACCAGAACGAGCATACATCAATGACCAGGGAGTCTCACGAGAGAAAGTCGGAGTCTGAAGAATCCCGCTCGGAATCAGACACGGCTCAGCCTTCCAAGCGGGGGAGGAGAAAGGACTTGAGCCCTGAAAAACAAAGCGAACTTCAAACCCGTCAACGCGCCATCGGACAGGAGCTTCGGCGAATGTTCGACGACGTTGCACGCGAACCCGTTCCCGACGACCTTCTCGATCTGCTCAAGCGGATCGACGACAAGCGCGAAGATTAAGACCGTGGATATGACCCAAACCGCAAGCGGTCGCGCCTCCGCGGCCCAGCCGCCCCATAACGACGCGGAGTTTCGAGCCGAGCTCCTGAACCTCATCCCCTTCTTGCGCGCGTTCGCACGCACGCTTTGCGGCGATCGGGACGAAGCTGACGATCTGTGCCAGGAAGCGCTGGTCAAGGCATGGCAAAGCAGCGCGTCTTTTGAGCGGGGCACCAATCTCAAAGCCTGGCTCTTCATGATCCTGCGCAACCACTTCTACTCCGTCAGACGCCGTGGTTGGCGCCAGCGCCCGTGGGACGAAAGCATTGCGGCGCACACGCCGACGACACAGGGATCGCAGACGGCAAACTTAAATCTGCAGGATCTTTCGCGCGCTATGCGCGGTCTTCCGGATGAACAACGCGAAGCGCTAATCTTGGTCGGCGCCGGCGGCTTCTCCTGCGAAGAAGCCTCTCGCATCTGCGGCTGTGCAGTCGGGACGATCAAAAGCCGCGTTGCACGCGCGCGCAAAGCACTTATTACTGCGCTCGAAAGTACCGAGCAGCGGTCCCTCGGACCACGTCCGCGCAGCGGGGAGGCCGTAAATGAAATCCTGGGGCAGTTGGATAAGCTCGCTCCTGGGGAGATCCCGGGCGAACAGGCGAAGAAAGATTGAGCAGGCCATTTCTGGTCCTGGCGGGCTTGGACTTCGCTTTCTGCTCCTAGTGCTGATCGCGCTGTTGCCGGTCGCGGCGCTCAGCGTATGGCAGGGCCTGGAACGATTGCGCCTTGACCAGGAAAATGTTCGGGACACGCTCCGTCAAAGCGCATTCGCGGCCGCGAGCGACGATCAGAATGTCTTCTTCGCTGCACAAGAGATGCTGCGGACCTTGTCGTCCGAACCCACCGTTCGACGCGGCGACGTCGGTTGCCGCACGCGCCTGATAACGGCGCTCGAGGGCTCAAAGCTGATGGGCAACATCGGTCGCGTCTCAGCGGACGGGCAACTGCTGTGCATTGCCGTACCTCCGCGAGAAGCGATAAATCCAGCACAATCCACATGGTGGAAGCAGGCCCTGACCGATCGCGATTTTGCGATCGCCGGCCCGATCATGAGCCGTACGCTGGATCGAGATATCCTCATCGGTGTGTTGCCGCTCAGCAAACCGGACGGCGCGTTCGACGGCACGTTGACAGTCGCGATCGACGTCGCGTGGCTCGATCATATTCAACACGAAAAGAAGCTCCCGCGCGGCGCGGTCGTTGCTCTGTTCGACAAGGCCGGCCAAGTAATCGCTTCAAACAACATGACGGTTGCGCGCGCGATTTTCGCTGGGCAACCGAAGGCGCGGCAAAGCCCGAACGGCCTGATCGAGGCGTTGGCGGCCGACGGTCAATCATGGTCGCTTGCCACCGCGCCGGTCATTCGCCGAGACTATTTCGTCGGCTTTGCGATGCCGAGCCTGCACCTCTTTCGCTTCACATACGTGCATGTGACGGTTGACCTTCTGCTGCCGGTCCTGATGATCGTGTTGGCCTCGCTCGCGATTTGGACGGCAACGGACCGTTTGGCCGTACGCTGGATTGTCCTGCTTCAGCGCATGGCGGCGGCCTACCGCGGCGGGCACTACGCGATCCGTCCGGCGGCGTTGAAGGACGCTCCACGGGAATTCCGCTCCCTAGGCGAAACGTTGGCCGGTATGGCGCAGGCTGTCCAGGAACGTGACCGCGTCCTGCGCGACGCGGTCGATCAAAAGGCTCTGCTCATCAAGGAAATCCATCACAGGGTGAAGAACAACCTGCAGATTGTGATGAGCTTGCTTAGCCTGCAATCGAGTCGCTTGAAGGACGAAGCCGCACGTGAAGCCATCGATCAGGCAAAGATCCGCGTCAACGCGCTGGCTCTTGTCCATCGCATGATCTACGAGGTCGATCGCGACGGCATCGTCGACTTGAAGCCGCTGTTGGCCGAGGTGGTGGAGCAGCTGCATCGCAGTTCCGGCGGCGATCAGCGCAAACTGAAGCTGCGCATGGACGTGCCGCCCTACGACATCGACGCGGATCTGGCTATCCCACTGGTCCTCTTCACCATCGAGGCGCTGACCAATGTCTACAAGCACGGCTTTCCATCCGATGGCGGCGACGGAACGATCTGGGTGAAGCTGGAGCCATACGGCGCAGCCGGCATGAAGTTGAGCGTTGTTGACGATGGACGCGAGGCGTCCGCTGGCGAGGACGCCTCGAGCCAAGGCACCGGCGCCCGCCTCATGGCCGCGCTCGCACATCAGGTTGGGGGCGAGACGTCCGCGCGCGCGCGCGAAGGCGGCGGAACAATTGTGGAGTTGGCGTTCCCCAAGAACGGAAACCGTTCAAGCGGCGCAGACGACACGCGCGCGGCGGCGGGCGCCTAAAGGGATCGCCTGACCTTCATGCGGTCGGCTTGAGCTGCGATCTCTGTCTGCGTAAGGCGCGAAACCAGCGTTCCGTGATCACGTAAATAGACAAGGTCTTCCGCCTTCAGCGTAGCCGTAGCAGTAGAAAGCCCAAAGAATCCGCGCGTCGCGATCGTCACACTTTTCGGCGTACCGTCCCGCCCTACATGCACCGAGAGCACCTCGCCCAGCTTCTCTCCCTTCGACGTTTCGACATCCATCGACGGCAGAACGCGCTTCGGATCTTGGACGGTGACGAGCGAAACACCGGCCGATACATCCAAAGCCTGGGGGCCGAATACGGCGCTCGGTACAGGCGTCGCCTCCGACGTCGCAACTGCGATCAGGAGCATCGATGCGCTAACTGTGGTGATAAGCATGGACAGCGACTCTGGCGACCGCAACATCTAAGCACCGCATTGTGAGTAAGGGATGCCCGCTGGCTCGGCGCCGGCGGGCATCCGCAATCGTCTTTAGTGGAACGTGTCTTCGAACCGACGGACCTGGGTCTCCGCCTCTTCCTTCGCAACGCCGTAGCGTTGCTGGATCATGCCGATCAGTTGATCGCGCTTGCCCG
The DNA here is from genome assembly GCA_016792645.1 of Alphaproteobacteria bacterium. GTDB lineage: Bacteria > Pseudomonadota > Alphaproteobacteria > Micropepsales > Micropepsaceae > SZUA-430. Next base: position 5,895 of record JAEUMM010000440.1, read on the forward strand.
CAATTCGCTCAAAGTCGTCGTCGGTGATCTTGCCCCAGGTCTCACGAACCTTGCCGGCCACTTGCTTCCAGTTGCCTTGAATCTGGTCCCAGTTCACTTGGGTTGCTCCTTATCTCAGGGTTGACGTCGCGCGGCGTTCGCCCGCAGAGGATTTCGAGGCGTTGTCAGCCACGTCCTGCAAAACGCCGGCGCCGTCACCTTGGTTCCGAGCGCAATGGCGAACGAGAAGGGCGCCGGAACCGAGGTTCCAGCGCCCGCCCAATGCAGGGAAACCGGATGATTACGGCTGCGCTTCCACGGCCGGCATCGCTTCGACATCGGACTTGGCGACCGCGGCGACAAGGATGTTGCGGTCCTTCAGATATGTGAACTTGCTCGCTTCGATCGCGACCGCGCGCTCGCCGACGTTAAGGAAGCCGCCGACCTCGACGACCACCGCGTTAGCCTTGCCGTCCGCCCCGACGACCACTGAGCGCACTTCCCCCAGCGCCTGACCGCTCGACGTCTTCACAGAGGCGGTCGACAAAGTGGCTTCGGGATTGGGAACATCTTCGCCGTTGATGCCGGCGGCGAGTTCTGACGGCGTAATCTCAGCGTTCGGGGCCACGGCCTGTTCGACCTCGTTCGCCGCTTCCGAGGCAGCCTGTTCGGTCGTCGTGGGCGCCGGTTGATTTTCCAGGGCCTGGGCATCCGCGGACTGCTGCTGAGCTTGCGGGGTCGTTTGCTGTTCGCACGCCGTGCAGACCAGCAGCGCCGCCAACGCCGACGACGCCAGGAAAGTTGATTTGAGCATAACTGTCTCCTTCCGATCGCGTGCCGATTGGCAGCGCCGGTTTTATGAACGCCAGGAGAGAAGTTCAGTTCCTAAGGTGCGTCCGTTCGACCGCACTAATGCCCACCGCCGCCCCCGCCAGCGCGCAACACGAGTGTCTTAATCAGGTAGAACACCGGGATGATAATCAGGAAGCCGATATATAGAGCGAGCAAATAACGCCAGTACTCGATGTCCACGAGCCTGGGCAATTCGAACTTCGCACCGCGACCGAGCACCGGAATCATCACGTCGAAAATCACGTGCACCAGAACCGCGCCGAGAGCGTACCCAAAAATCTCCTTCCACGAATGAAGGAGATACGCGGCGACGATCGCAATCAGCAAGCCCTGTGTTGCATTCACTTTGTAGAAGCCGGTTTGCATGTAGTCGTTTACGGCCGCAACGAACTGATTGACATATTCCATGAGGATCGCCCCGAAATCGTTTGAGGGTGCCGACGCGAAGCGCACGACACCCTCAAGACTTTACATCGGCCGCATTCCGGCTGCCGTTGCACTCATGCAACGGTCCTCAGGTGGATGGCGATCACGCGTGCGCGCCGCGCTGCAGCACCATCCTCTTGATTGCGTAAAACACCGTGATGACGATCAGATAGCCGACATACAAGGTCAGCAAGTAGCGCCAGTAGTCGGCTTCAACGATCGGCGGCAGCTTAAACTCGGCTGAGTTCGCAAGCACCGGAATCATCACATCGAGTATCACGTGGACAAGCACCGCGCCGATCGCCATGGCGAACACGCCGGTCCATCTATGCAGGAAGTACGCCGCACCAATTGCGATCAGCAAACCTTGCACCGCATTGATGCGATAGAAGCCTGCCTCGCCATAGTTCGCTATGTCATTCCAAAGGTTCTGTAGGGCATCCATTGTCGGCATCCTCTTGCGCGTTTCTGAAGCGATCGTCGACCTGCTGGTGCCGGTGATCCTCGCGCGGTGCCCGGTCCGTCGTGTCTGGTTTTTGGTTACCGCGACAACCATAACGCGCGGATACCAAGTCCGTTCCGGACGGTTCCAGCCGCGGCCAAACGGCCGCGGCTGCACTTCACAAAGTTAGTTTAGATCAATCGTCGCGCGGCGGTTCTGAGGCTCTTTAACGCCGTCGCCGGTTTGAACGAGCAGCTCCGTTTCGCCCCTGCCGCCGGCGGTGATCTTCCCGCCGTCGATGCCTTGCTTCACAAGCGCTCCACGCACGACATTGGCGCGACGTTCAGACAGCCGCTGATTGTACTCAGGCGAGCCCGACGTATCTGCGTGACCGACGACGACGACAGTCGCCGCGCCGTCTTGCTTGGCGGCCACGGCCGCTTCGCTAACGACCTTTTCCGCTTCGGTCGTCAGATTGGATTTATCGAAGCCGAAGAAGACCAAGAACTGACGGGGCGCAGCCGGCGCAGCTTCCATCGGCGGCGGCGGCGGCGCGACAGGCGCCTGCGCCATCGGCGCCTCATCGCGATAAAGGTCATAGCGCAGGCCGATCGTCAGCGTCTGCTTCTCGCCTTCGTCCAGTGCGTAGTAGTCGGTGTGCGCCAGATGCGCGCCGTGATAACTGGACTCATCGGTGCGCAGATAGCGGTAGTTCAGCGTCAAGTCCATGCGCGGCGACATTGCGTACGACAGGCCCGCGATGCCCTGATAAGCGAAGTTGTAGTCCTCGTCTTGATCGATGACGCCGTCGTCGAATGTGGAGTGCTCTGCGCCGGCGCCGGCGCCGACGCTCAACGTCAAACGATCCATCAGCTTGAAGTCGTACAGCACGTTGGCCATCAACGTCATTGACGTCAGCTCGCCGTCCGTCGGCAGCCCGCCGACGGCGTCAACGTTGTTATGGCGATAGCCGAACTCGCCTTCCACGCGCCAACCGGTGTTCTCAAATGCATAACCCATGGTCGCGAGCGCAGCCCAGCCCGTGTCGAACTCCACGTCGGCCGGCGCGAACAGCGGCGGCACCGTCGCGAAGCTCGCGTCATTATCGGAATTCCAATTTCCGCCGCCTTCGAGGCCGATGTACCAGCCGTTAAAATTGCTGGCGCTTGCGGGCAGGGCGCATGCGAGTGCGACCGTACCTCCGAGAACAAATGATCTAACGCGCATAACAAGGAACCTCTTGAATCAATTGTGGGGAAAGCGCGGGCTAAACGAGCCGTGTTAGGCTTTGGTTCCTATGTCGTACCCACATGCACAGTTCGTAATGTTGGAAGAGTTCCGCGAGCGGAACTGGGATAGTCCGTCTGCGGACGAAAGCGCATCGTAGGTGTCACACACCGTTGGAAACACAACGGATTGTTCGGGATGCGGCTTGACAGGCGCGCGTGCATTCGGCACTCACGCATGAGGCGATTGTGCTGCGACAAAATGCGCGGCCCGCCGACGAAAAACTAGGGAACCAGCGAGGGGCGTCTTCAACCCACCACCAAACTGCCGACGCGGATGCGCGGCAGAAGTCGGGCATTTGCGCCCAAAGGAGACATTGTGAAATTGCTGCGTTGTTTGGGAACGACCGCCGTCGCCATCGCCGCTTTTGTGAGCTCAGAGTCGGCCGCGACGGCCGGTGCGAAATCAAACGCTGAGCTGTGCGACAGCGGCGGAACTGTAACGCCGGTCGCGTGGATCGAGGCGTGCTCGGTGGCGATCAGAACGGACGCCTCTCAGAAGGGTCGCGCGGTGGCGCTTTACAACAGAGCACGCGCCCATCGCGCGAACGGCGACAACAAAAGCGCAGTTGCCGATTACACCCAAGCAATTGGTCTGTTGCCCGACTTCGCGATCGCATTTCAAAACCGTGGCGTCGCCTACAACGCGTTGGGCGACACGGATCGCGCAATTACCGATTACAGCCAGGCAATTAAACTTCAACCCGATCTTGCCGTCGCCTACAACAATCGCGGCGTGGCCTACAAGTCGAAGCGGCAGATAGATCTGGCCATCCACGATCTCACGATGGCCATCAAGCTCGATGAAGCGAGCCCCTGGGCCTACAACAATCGCGGCGACGCACACTTCCTCTCCGGCGATTGGAACAGCGCCGTAGCCGACTACAGCCACGCGCTCGCGCTCAATCCGCAGCTTTCATATGCGCTGTTCGCGCGCGGCGCGGCAAAGACTTATCGCGGCGACGCGATCGCAGGTCGAGCGGATATGGACGCAGCGATCGCGCTGAATCCCAAAGTCGCCGAAGAGCAGGCGCGCGACGGAATTCGTCCGGGCACGGGTGTCTAAGACATAAAACACGCGTGTGCATGCGGAAACGCCGGGAACTCTTCCTTGCGTTTCCGCATGTGCACAGCTTGGTCCCGACGGCAAAGTCGCCTCTGCCGACATCAAAATCGGCACGCGCACGGTCGCGCTCCAAGCCGACAGCCTGACCTATGCGCAGGCGGAGAACACACCCAGACGAAGGCCGAAATCCAGGCAACGCCGTAAGGCATTCGGCCTTCTTGGGCGCGGGCTCCGTCCGCGCCCGCAAACGGTGGTCCGCGATGGCCGCCCTTTTGTCATAAGTGAAGAGCAGAATGGAACCGAAAGTTCCCCCGCACGTTTTGTGGTTGAGCAATAAACCGCGCGCGGAGCTGTTTCCATGAGATTGCTGGCCTCCCTCCTAGGGCTGATCGTCAAGATTGGCCGCCTCAAGTTGGTCGATCGGAACGGTCGGGAATGCGACCTGGGCGACGGCACGGGCGCGCCGCTCATTCTACGGCTGAACGACAAACGAGTGGCGCTCGAGATCGCGTGGAATCCGAACTTAAAGTTCGGCGAGGCCTACATGGACGGCCGCATAGCGATCGAGGGCGGTACGATCGCCGATGTTCTTGAACTCTTCGCGCGGAATATGGGCACAGGCGCGGGGAGCGGACACATGGAGTGGCTGACCAAGGCCCGCTACCTCGCGCGCCGCTTGATGCAGCGTAACGGCATCACACGTTCGCGTAAGAATGTCGCCACGCACTACGATCTGTCGGGCGCGCTCTACGACCTCTTCCTCGACGCGGACAAGCAGTACTCCTGCGCCTTCTATGAGAAGCCGACCGACAGCCTCGAGACCGCACAGGAAAACAAGAAACGTCGCATCGCGGCAAAGCTGAACCTGAAGCCCGGCCAACGCGTCCTGGATATCGGCTCAGGTTGGGGCGGCATGGCGCTGCACCTGGCCGAAGCCGTCGATGCCGATGTCACAGGCGTGACACTGTCTCAAGAGCAGCTCAAGATCGCAAACGATCGCGCGGCGGAAGCGCGGGTCGACGAGCGCGTGCGCTTCCGGCTTGAAGACTATCGCCACGTGGAACAGAAGTTCGATCGGGTCGTTTCCGTCGGCATGTTCGAGCATGTCGGCGTCAACAATTACGAGACGTACTTCAAGAAAGTCGCGTCGCTGCTCGAAGACGACGGTGTTGCACTCATTCACACGATCGGCCGCAGCGACGGCCCAGGTGTCACGAACCCATGGATCACGAAATACATCTTCCCAGGCGGCTACACGCCTGCGCTCAGTGAGATTCTCCCCGCGGTCGAAAAGGCGGGTCTCATCGTCACGGATGTCGAAACCTTGCGCCTGCACTATGCGCTGACGCTCGCCGACTGGCGCCGCCGTTTCGTGGCGAACTGGGAGGCCGCGAAGAATTTGTACGACGAGCGCTTCTGCCGCATGTGGGAGTTCTATTTGGCCGGCGCCGAGATGGGGTTCCGCTATCAGGGCCTGGTGGTGTTCCAGCTGCAGCTTGCCAAATGCGTCGACGCGCTTCCGATCACGCGCGATTACATGATGCCGGCGCGCGGAGAGCGTAAACGCGAACCGTTACGCCGCGTCGGCTAGCGGCTAATGCACAGGTGCGGCGTGCGCAAGGTTAGACACGGCCTCGCGCGCAAGCCGTTCGACAAGCGGCCAATCGCCGCTTGAAACGGCAGCGGCCGGCGTAAGCCACGACCCGCCGACGCAAACGACGTTGGGCAAAGCCAAATACCGCGCCGCATTCTCGGCCGATATCCCGCCCGTGGGACAGAAGCGCAAGGACGGAAACGGTCCGCCAAATGCCTTGAGCGCGTCTGTCCCTCCAAACGCGGCCGCCGGAAAGAACTTCAAATGATCGAACCCCGCAGCCACCGCCTGCATGATCTCGGAAGGCGTCGCAACGCCTGGCAAGAACGGGATGGAAGCGATCCGCGCAGCGGCGAGCAGTGCAGCCGTTGACCCCGGCGATATCGCAAACGTCGCGCCCGCCTGCGTCGCATTGTGAAGATCGGCGGGAGTAACGACGGTGCCCGCGCCCAAGAGAATCTCGGGCACTTCGGCAGCGATCGCCTCGATCGCCTTCAACGCCACCGGCGTGCGCAAGGTGACCTCGACAACCCGAATGCCGCCGCGGACCAACGCCTTCGCCAGCGGAACGGCGTGCGCGACATCGCCGATCGTCACCACCGGAACAACGGGACTCCGGGCGAGTATGGCGG